>NZ_JAAHIH010000013.1 GCF_010671925.1 Moorena sp. SIOASIH
TTCTTGCGGTCCTCCGAGTGGCGTATCGAACTATAGTCGTGTTTGATTTTGGTGTATTGAGTATGTTCTACTTCCATATACTTACATCCTGCATTTTTGGACTTTCTTTTTTTTTTTTTTTTTTTTTCCCCGACTCCCGACTCCCGACTCCCGACTCCCGACTCCCGACTCCCGACTCCCAGCAGAAGTTAATTGCCGTTGGCAAGAAAACTGTGGCACATTGGTAAAGTTAGCTTAATTCGCGCTTATGCCCCACGTCCGCACCTGCATGTCGGCGTGGTCAGAAGTTACCGCATTCAGAGGGTCGCCTTTATGGTTAGCAGGCTATGCAGATGCATGGTTAAAACTTATTGATTAAGAGCTGATTCGTAAACTCGCTGTAATCCTTGTAGGATAAGCTTTTCACCAAAATAAAACCTTTGAACTATTGAAGAGCCAAAAGACAATCATAGCAAGGCTTTCAGACTTATTAAGATTTACTTTACGAATTAGCTCTAAGGCGACCCTCTGATCAGGTTTCGTCTCCCGGATGAATGGCGGACAGGAGCTTTGATACTTTGTTATCGTCTATTATAATGAAAATAGTAGGGTAATAAAATTAAGAGCTAACCGCCACCTACTAGCATTAATAGAACTTTTTTGTATTGTTCCGGCGCGGAGGGGCATCCCGTGTCGTCAATAAAGCTTGCCGAGTATCCTAACCGTTGGGTGGAGTTGGCAAGAAGCCTACACTGACTATTAGAGTTCAGTGTAGGAGTATGTCACTATGTCACATCGATGTTGCTCAGATGAGTACCGATCATGCGATCGCGCCATTTTAGTAGAGAAAACTCGTGCTTGACCTAAAGCAAATTCGGGAAAATCCACAAAAGGTTCAAGAACTACTAGACCGACGTAGTATCAATCAATATGACCTACAACCTATCCTGGAACTGAATCAGCGTCAGCGGGAGCTGGAAACATCCCGCACCCAGTTGCAGGCTCGTAGTAATGAAATTGGTAAGCTGATTGGTCAAAAAATCAAATCGGGTAGTCCTCCACAAAGCCCAGAAATTCAGTCGCTCAAGGAAGAGGGTAACCAAATCAAAACTAAGTTGAGCGAACTGGAACCCGAAGAAAAAGACCTAAAAGACCAGCTGAACACCCTCTTGCTATCCCTGCCCAACTTGCCCTGCGAATCCACACCGATTGGCAAGAGTGAAGCCGAAAATGTGGAAGTCCATCGCTGGGGTGATGAGTACATTCCCAAGGATTTCCCGATTCTCCCCCATTGGGACATTGCCGAAAAACTTGGCATTCTTAACTTTGAGCGAGGGGTGAAAATCGCTCAGAGTCGATTTGTGACATTGATCGGGGCTGGTGCTGCTTTGGAACGAGCACTGATTAACTTCATGCTTGACCAACAAATTGCTGCTGGCTATACCGAAGTGATGCCACCGGTACTGATCAACAGTGAATCCCTAACCGCTACCGGTCAGTTGCCTAAGTTTGCCGAGGACAGCTTCAAGTGCTCTGATGATGATTTGTGGTTAGCACCCACAGCAGAAGTGCCATTGGTCAATCTCTACCGAGACGAAATCCTCGAAGCATCCCAACTTCCCATTAATCTCTGTGCCTTCACCCCCTGCTTTCGCCGGGAAGCGGGTAGCTATGGAAGGGATACCCGGGGTCTAATTCGACTACACCAGTTTAATAAAGTTGAGCTAGTGAAAATTGTTGAGCCGAGTACTTCCTCCGAAGAGCATCAGAAGCTGCTTAAGAATGCTGAGGCGATCTTGGAAACCTTGAAATTACCCTACAGGACTGTAGAACTGTGTACAGGGGATATAGGTTTCTCAGCCGCTACAACCTATGACCTAGAAGTTTGGCTGCCTTCGCAAAGGACATATCGGGAAATTTCCAGTTGCTCCAATTGCTTTGATTTCCAGGCACGGCGGGGTAGGATTCGTTTCAAAGAGTCCGGGAAAAAAGGCACTAACTTTGTTCATACTCTCAATGGCTCAGGATTGGCAGTAGGGCGTACTATGTCAGCCATTCTGGAAAATTATCAGCAACCCGATGGAACGGTTAAGATACCAGAGGCTCTACAGCCTTATATGGGGCGAGATTTGTTGTAATACCATTAGCTTAAATTCTAGGTATTAGGTGTTAGGTATTAGGTGTTAGGTATTAGGTGTTAGGTATTAGGTGTGAGATATTAGGTGTTAGGTATAACAAGCACAGCACAGTTGACTGTTAGGTATAACAAGCACAGCACAGTTGACTGTTAGGTATAACAGGCACAGTTGACTGTTAGGTATAACAGGCACAGTTGACAGCCTCTGTGCTTGACTTGGGGCGCTTCATACCCTTGCCAGAACCCGCTTAGCCTAGAGCCTAGAGCCTAGACCCTAAAACCTAGAGCCTAGAGCCTAGAGCCTAGAACCTAATTGCAATGCCTATACAATAGAAAAATGAAGTTAACATTACATTAAATAAATTCTTCACTTATATGTCAATTTTGGCGGCGATTGCAGTTTTGGCAGTCTTGATTCTTGTTCACGAGCTGGGTCATTTTATGGCAGCTCGTCTGCAAGGAATCTATGCCAATCGCTTTTCTCTTGGCTTTGGTCCAATTCTCTGGAAATATCAGGGTCCAGAAACTGAGTATGCAGTGCGAGCGATTCCCCTAGGGGGGTTTGTGGGTTTTCCTGATGATGACCCCGATAGCGATATTCCTCCCAATGATCCCAATTTGCTCCGCAACCGACCGATTCTAGACCGGGCAATTGTGATTAGTGCTGGTGTCATTGCTAACTTAGTCTTTGCTTACTTCCTCCTTGTGGCTCAGGTAGGAATGGTTGGCATCTCCCAATTCAACTACCAACCGGGTGTGGTAGTGCCTAAACTTGCCCCAGAAAGCAGTTTAGTGGCTACAGAAGCAGGCCTTAAACCAAGAGACATAATTCTCGCCGTAGATGGTCAAGGGTTGGAAGCAAACCCGGAAGGGATTACTTTCCTGATGAAAGCGATTCAAAATCATCCCAACCAGCCCCTCGAAATGCGGATTCAGCGTCAAAAACAAACGCTACTGTTAAAGGTGATTCCGGAACCAGGGATAGATGGGAAAGGAAAAATTGGTGTACAACTGTCTCCCAATGGGGAGGAAGTGCGTCAACGTGCTGGTAGTTTGCTGGAGGTATTCAGTCGTGGTGCCGAAGAATATCAACGCATTACAGTCTTAACCCTGCAAGGCTTTGGTCAGCTACTGAGTAATTTTGGCGAAACGGCGGAACAAGTGTCTGGTCCAGTGGCAATTGTGGCGATTGGAGCCGATATTGCTCGTTCCAACGCTGTCAATCTTTTACAGTTTGCAGCTCTGATTAGTATCAATCTAGCGATTATTAATATCTTGCCCCTACCAGCCCTTGATGGTGGTCAGTTGGCTTTCTTACTGATTGAAGGACTTCGAGGTAAGCCCTTGCCCATGGAAGTACAGCAGAATATTATGCAAACTGGGCTAGTGCTGCTTCTGGGTTTAGGTGTTTTCTTGATTATTCGGGATACAGCTAACCTGGTTTGGGTACAAAACTTATTCCAGTAACCCGTGTTTGGTTGTTAGAGGTTACAGGTTACAGGTTATAGGTTACAGGTTGTAGGTTGCAGGTTACAGGTTACAGGTTACAGGTTACAGGTTACAGGTTGTAGGTTGCAGGTTAGAGGTTACAGGTGAGAGGTTACAGGTGAGAGGTTACAGGTTACAGGTTACAGGTTACAGGTTACAGGTTGTAGGTTAAAGGTTACAGGTGAGAGGTTGCAGGTGAGAGGTTCAAAGATTTCTTGACCTAGGTTAGTTTATCCTGTGGGTTTTACTGGTATAGCTTCAGAAGAGATTTACCCTAGATCTTCTCAACATTCAACCTTCCAACCTTCCAACCTTCCAACCTTCCAACCTTCTAACCTTCCAACCTTCCAACCTTCCAACCTTTCAACCTTCCAACCTTCCAACCTTCCAACCTTCCAACCTTCCAACCTTCCAACCTTCTAACCTTCCAACCCATGAGTATTACCCGAAAATGGTCTGCCAAGCAGCAACGATCCCTAGAGATTCTAATTCGCCTTAAGCGACTCTATCCGGAAGCCACCTGCACACTGAATTACGAAACGCCAGTACAGTTACTGGTGGCAACCATTCTTTCTGCTCAATGCACCGATGAACGTGTGAATCAGGTAACACCGGGGTTGTTTCGCCAGTTTCCTGATGCTGTTGCGATCGCTAGTGCTGATATAGAAGTCTTGGAAACTTTAGTGCGCTCTACTGGCTTTTATCGTAATAAGGCAAAAAATATTCAAGGTGCCTGCCGCATGATTGTTAAGGAATACGGTGGTCAGGTACCGAAACAAATGGACAAACTCCTCAAGTTGCCTGGAGTTGCTCGTAAAACCGCCAATGTAGTACTTGCCCATGCCTATGGTATTAACCAGGGAGTCACTGTAGACACTCACGTCAAGCGCCTCAGTCAGCGTCTAGGATTGACAGAACACACTGAGCCCATCAGGATTGAGCGAGATTTAATGGGGCTTTTGCCCCAGGAGGATTGGGAAAACTGGTCTATTCGGCTGATTTATCATGGTAGGGCAATTTGTAAAGCCCGAAAACCTGATTGTGATGCTTGTGTTTTGGCGGACTTATGTGCCAGTGCAGATCTGCCTGAGGTAACGACTACTACAACAGATCGCTGGAAAACTAATTAAGGCGATCGGATAAGATAAAAAGACAGTGTCTTGTTTTAGATATAATTTCGAGAATTAATGGCTAAAAAATCAATGATTGAGCGCGAAAAAAAGCGCAAAAAAATGGTAGAAAAGTACGCAGCTAAGCGGGAGGCGCTCAAGGAAGAGTTTAAAAATGCTGCGACTCAACGAGAAAGGTTAGAGATCCACCGGAAAATACAACAGCTCCCCCGCAACAGCGCCCCCTGCCGTGTGCGGAACCGTTGTTGGGTTACGGGGCGTCCTCGAGGTTACTACCGAGACTTTGGACTATCTCGCCATGTCTTGCGGGAATGGGCACACCAAGGTCTATTGCCAGGTGTGGTTAAATCAAGCTGGTAGGTTAATTGTTTGCAGGTTAACTGGTTGGAGGTTAACTGGTTGGAGGTTAACTGGTTGCAGGTTAACTGGTTGAAGGTTTTAGGTTGTCTGACATACCCGAGTCTACCCTTCGGGTTTTCCTACTTAAGAGGAGCATAGCCACTCTGCCTTGAGCTTCAACGGGCTCTTGCATGACGCTCTGGGAACTTTCAACCTTAAAACCTTGGCCAATAGGCCACGCTACGCGAACAACCTGAAACATCTACTGCCCACAACAGCGGTCAATGCCAAGACTTTGTAAGAGTAGGTCACTGACAGCGTTAGCGATCGCAAATTCGCCGTAAAAACTTTCTCGAAAGTCAAACGACTGCATTTCTGTAACAATAGCAATCACAAGTGAACCCAAATCATTTTCTCCTTCCATCCGTTGACGGACGAAAATCTGGGCGGCTCGTTGTGCAATCGTTTGATTAATTGCTTCTGGCAGAAACTCTTGATCTAGCCATTGCGCAAGAGTTTCTCGTAACCATTCACCTTCCTGCTCAGGATTTGCAGCTGGTGGCAGAGTAATCGCTGGAATTGGTTTCGGTTTAGCCATAAATTAGGTTTGGTGACGGCTAAGCTAAATAGTTTTCTGTTGACATTTGATTCCATGATACTGTCAACACTCAACACTTAACACTCAACACTCAACACTCAACAAACTGATCCTGCTATTTGCTAAGCGCGTTTGTATTTGAGATGTAAACCTGTATGGTCTTTTTTTATTGGACAATAAAACTCCGGATCTATTTCCACTCCTGGAAGGGGTTAGGGGTTGGTTACTCTTGCCTCTTGCCCGCCCCCCTTATTAAGGGGGGTTAGGGGGGATTCCTCTTGCCTCTTGGCCTTTGGGAGTATGTTCACAACCCAGATACAAAAGCGCTTATTAAAGACCAAATAGCCTCTTGAGTCGCTTGCGAACCCAAACTAAAAGATTTCTGTCATCTTCTGCTGCATCCAACAACCCCATTTTCCGCATCTGTTTTTGTCGCTCAGCTAATTCTTCCTGATGCTTGCCTAATTCCTGGACAATGATCTCAGATAGATCTGGATAGTCCTGCAATAGTTGTTTAAAACCTTTATTGCTAATTACAAATAATAGTGACTCTTCTAACGCTCTAACTGATGCTGTTCTTGGTACGCCTAACATTAACGAAAGTTCCCCAAAAAATTGACCTGCCTGAAGACTATTAAGAGTTTTGTTAATCCTCTCTACAAAGACTTCGACAGAACCAGCTAGGATAATATAAAACGCATCTCCAGGGTCGCCTTCATGAAATAAAATCTCTGAGGAACGTAAGCGCTTTCGGTATCCAATTTCAATTAATTGTCTTAGTTCTAATTCAGTAAAATTTTTAAAATAATCGACCTGCCGCAGTAAGTCACGTAAAGCTAAAGGTCTAGGTGTTTTAACTTTGAACGGCTGCTGATTTGATTGTTCAATATTTTCTTCAATAGTTTCAATATTTTGACTGTGAATCTCTCTCCCCATCAGGGCTTCAGGGTTGCGCAGCCAAAAATCCCTTTGAGGGAAAGGAATTGACAGTCCCTGCTGACGTAAATTATATTCAATAATAAAATTCAAAGAACTTCTTATAAAAGGTTCTTGATCAATTCGATTGACCCATACCCGAAGTTCAAAGTTTAAAGAACTATCACCAAACCCTTTAAAAAGAACTCTTGGTGTCGGCTCAGATAAGACAGATGGTTCTAAATAAGCAGATTTTAACAGGACTTCTGTCACTAATACTGGATCACTATCGTAAGCGACTCCTACAGGTATGTGTATACGAGCTTTATAGCTGTCAAAAGTCCAGTTAAGCATTCGGTTTTCCACCAAATGAGAGTTAGGAACTACTACATCTCCCCCCTCCCTTGTGCGGATGATTGTAGACCGCATGGAGACTTCTTTAACATATCCGGATAAGCCATCAAATTCAATGAAATCACCAACTCTTATTGTTCGTTCTAATAGTAATGTCACACCACTGATAAAGTTTTTAGTTATATCCTGTAGTCCAAAACCAATTCCAACCCCTAAGCCACCAGCAATAACGGCTAATGACCCCAATTCAAAGTTATTATTCAGAACAATTACAATGCCTAATATCCCAAATGCGTAGCTGATGATTGTAGCAATGACTGCTTGATTAGCTTCGTCAATCCCCATTTGGGGAAGTAGCTCTTGTTTTAGAAAGTTTTTGAGGGTACTAGCCAAAAAAATTACTATCATTAAAGACAGTACTATTTGGATTAATAATTTAATAGATACTTCAGTATTACCTACTTTAAAAATGATTGATTTAATTAGATCTAAACCCCCGATAAAATATATAATATATACCAATACAATTAAAATTGTATAACTAATTATTTTCGATAAAAATTCTCTTTTATTTGGATCATTTACTAGCTTATTAAGCAGTTTATAATTCAGGATTTTTTTGAAATCTTGAATTATAAATTTAGCAATTAAAAATAAAAAGATTAATTGAAGGATGGTGAGAAGAGATACAGGCACTTCTCCCAGTTGGAAGAGGGATTTTTTTAAGAATTTTGGAACTAATTTATCAAGAGGCATAAATAACTGCTTTTCAGCTATCAATCTATATTGATACCACTTAATTTTAGTATTATTTTACTATTCCGATCTCAGAGTTGCTATTTACCACTTTTCCCGCTTGCAACTCCCAGACCAGTGAAATTCATTGCACGACCGAGCATGAAGCGCTTTGAGCAACACAAGTACTTTTGAGTCAGGCACAAGCAACAAACCTGACAACAAAGCCTAAAAACCCCTTGCCACACTGACAAAATCAGTAATCAGCACACTAATCAGCAGTCAGTACTAGCTTCAAGTTAGCTTCAGAGATTATTACATATTATACCATGTTTGACAATGATGTGACGGTCTCTGTCAAATGTAATCACACCACGGTTATGGAGTTCTCCTAGAGTTTTAGTCACTGTGACCCGAGAGGTGCCGATGGCATTAGCTAGATTCTGATGGGTCATGCGCACACTCAAGCGAGTGCCTTCGGGAACTGGTTCCCCCATTTCCTGTTTCAACAAGAATAATAACTGCTGCAAGCGGTCTTCAACTCGGCGCAGTCCAGCGATCGCTAAAAGTGCTTCTGTCTGTTGTATCCTGTGACCTAGCTGATTGAATAGGGTGTGAGATAGATGAGGGGACGCCTCCAATTCAATCATCGAAAACCATTTAAGATGCACTTCGGATAAAGCTTGAGCCTGATAGGTGTCTAGAGCAGCCAACCCAATCCGGAAGGAGGTATCGGGCAATGCCCAACCTAGTAGCACTTCCTCTCCATCAAGGTTAATTTTACCAAAAAAATGGGTCTAAAGCCCCGTCCTTCGTTCGACGGCAATTCTAAGAGACAATGGGATTGAAAGTTGGCACCTTGTGTGCTAGAGTAAAAGTATAATCAATAGACTGTAGTAGCTAGATACTGTCTAAACATAAGTAGGCAACGTAAAAAATATGTAGAGCGTACATATTGCGTAATTGGGTCTAACGACTTAAATGTTTATGAAAGATTTAGATAAAAAAGTATCTAGGTATCTAGTTAAATAGATTTTGAAAAGGTACGGTGGGGCACACCGAAACCCAAGTCGGAAGACTAAATACGCTTGGGTCGAGGAGACCTCTATTTTTCCTGGCTCCGGCCTGGTTAAACAAGTCACCCCGTGGAAGCAAGAATCCCCGTCCTTCCAGGGCGGGGAGTGTCAATCAGTTGAACAATACCTTGACAGACTTGCCAGATCCCAGGTGCAACCAAAGGAATGATTTCCCCCTTTGAATACCAACGCAGCCGCTGTCGCTGTTTTTGTCCGTCTTGGGATATTCCGTGAAAAACCTTTTGGGTTAGAGGCATTGTTTATAAGTTCTGTAGCTTCATTAGCTCTATTAAACGCTCTTTGTAATGGCTAGGCAAAATGGTTTTGGTTTACCGTTGACTGTTGACCGTCCAGGGTTGACCGTACCATGTACTTAAGAGTAAACAGTCAACAGCCAGCATCCTAACTTGATTTCTCCCTACTTAGCTTATATTTCTTCTTAACTGACATCAAAAACCTATACCAGGCTTGTGCTGGTCGGTCGTAAAATGTGAAGATATCCCCATAAGCAACTGTGGCATCCTGATGATGAAGCCAATGCTTTTCTGGAGTAGTAATGCACAAGAAGTTGCAAAGGCGCTCTAGGGTCTGGGGAGTTTTCCACTCCATCACAGAAACATGCCTCCAGATAACATGAAGCTCACCCAACACTAGTCCCAAGATAGTTCCTAGAGGAGAAATCTGCCAGAAGCAACGCACAAACATCAAGTAAGGAAAGGCACCTGCGAAACCATCAAGGATTACCAGGGGGTTCTTAGTTAATACAGCATAGTGAATAAAGCTACGATTCTTACTATGGTGTACTATGGCATGGAATTTACCAAAAATGTGCTCAGGGACATGGTACACAAAAGTAGAAAGGAAATCCCCAAGTAGTAGCTGCACTAAAGCAACCAATAAAATCTTAATGATGAACACATCTAACTCCTCTTCGTCTGCGCTGATCTTAGTCAACAAAAGTTAAGGTTTGTCAAAGAATAGGTTAAACTTAAATTTATTATTTATTGAAGGTATGCTACTATAGCAATTCTCAATCATTCTTGTACAATAATCGCTCTCTTATCTAAGATTTGAAATTAAGCCAATGTTTTCAACTTATCACTTATGACTCCTGACTTCTAATTTTTATACTTCATCTAAGTTGTACCACTCCGGCACGACGCGCTATATAATTTGAATTACTGAATTAATTGATATCCCTTTGCGGTTAATAGTTAATAGTTAATTGTCCCTTAACAATTAACCAACAAGCTTCAATGATCAGTAGTCAACTGGACAGCATATCAATCTGTCTATAGATGAGCTATAATTGACACCAATATCAAGCAGGTTTTTTATTTAAAAACATACTCAATTTAAATATTTTAAAACTAGCAATAATTTCAAGCGAAATCAAGTCTATAGTGACTTATCGTTTTCCAAATTACAGCGTTTTTCACAACTATGAGGTACACAAAATTTTTTCCCTGTTCCCTATTCCCTGTTCCCTGCTCCCTGCTCCCTAAAACCCAGAGATTTGTACCTGACCGAATTTAAAACCGATGTACATTATATCCCGCAACTATCACAGTTTTTTTTACAGGACTGACGCAGTAAGCTGATGTGCATTTAAATTGGTTATTCCCAGATCCGCTGTTCCCTTTGAGTAATTTAGGTATCCCAATCTAAATGCTGAACAACTTAACCTTACTTGTAGTGGCGTGGCCAGCTTAAAATGGTCTAATAGAGAGTAATATCATGTCGGGATAATTACCCTTAATAAAAATCTCCCCATCTCCCCATCTCCCCATCTCCCCATCTCCCCATCTCCCCACCCTCCCTCTAATTATGGGTATTCAACCTGACTTGATATAAGACGAAAAAGGTTAAATGGTAAGAAGAGGAGGATAATTCTAATGCATCAAATTAATCTGGCTACCCCACTAGGAAGCCACGGGGTCGGTTCCTACTAAATAAGCGCGTTTAGCCCCCAGTTTTGGGTAAGTCCTATTTTAATGACGAATTACCAATTACCAATTACCAATTACCAATTACCAATTACCATCAATTACCATAAAAGTTCAATCTTCCATTTCAGTTGACTCAGTTTGATCGGATTGGGTGCTTTCGGCATTTATCAACGTATTATTCAATGAATTTATGTTCCGCTTTCGTTCAGAGGCACGCTTATCCAAAATTGTCTTCAACCTTGCTGAAGGCATTTCTCCATTAATATGAATCTGAATTTTCGGACCCGAACTAGCTAGACGAATAATCATCCCATCGATAACCGGCATTTGGGTAATCCGCTTCCCATCCATGTAGGTGCCATTGGCACCTAAACTGATAATTTCCCAACCATTAGGATTCCGCCGTAGTTCTACATGGTGACGGGAAACTACAGCGCTATAGAGAATAACATGATTATCGGTTGACCGGCCAATCCGAATCACTGATTCTGTTTCAAAGGGCCAACTTTGAACAGGCACAGACTGGAGAGGATGCAGTAGGGTTAGGGTAATCGCCGGTGTCACATCTTTCAAGGATTTTGTCCTCACGGCCTGATACTGTTAACTATCCCCCACCGACACGACGTGGGATTTCCTTGCTTATACAGCCAAAAAGGCTGCCAGAGTTAGTCATATCTGCTTAGATTTGCAAGGACTGACATGCACCCCAATTAAGGCACACCTATATTAATATAGAGTTTGCTGTAAACACTATGACTATAGACGACCTTAGTAGAAGGGGCAATCTAGGAGAGTGCCACCATGGTGAATTATTAATGTGAAGTACCCCAACCTGCTTGCCTGAGCTTGGGGCAACCCAAGCTCAGGTCAATCAGGGACGGTCTTATTCGTCTTTAGAGTTTCCCGCTTCATCCGCCGAAGCCTCAACCAGAGGCGCGACCCTAGGCCGCGAGGGATTGCTCGCGGCCTAGGAGGCGCGCGCGTGCCGGTTTTGGTCTTACTTAGCGTCCACAGGCAGACATCCACCTTCCGCAGACGTATAACTTTGCCAGACAAACCTTGGAATCACAGCATCTAGGCTAACCAGCCGGGGCTTGTCTCTTCCCTGAACTCCGCGCTTTACTTTGTAAACCTAATGGTCTAAGTTAACCAAATTAAGACTGTTTTTAAGGTAGCCTTTTAGTCGGTCAGGCGGGTCATCAACCAGCTCTATTTTAGTACGATTCGTCACAAGTTGTCGTCTCGCTATCCATCTCGGAGACGAAACCGTAAGAGTGGTTCGCGGCTTGAGCGTCGGCAGGTTATGCTCGATCATGGTTAAATCTTTTTTAATAGCGATGCAGCGCGGTCTTGGGGAGGCAGTGCGGTCTTGGGGAGGCAGCGCGGTCTTGGGGAGGCAGTGCGGTCTTGGGGGTTCCCCCCATGAGCAACTGCCGTGGTTTCCCCCATGAGCGACTGCCGTGGTTCCCCCCATGAGCAACTGCCGTGGTTTCCACGGGGCAAACAGCGGTGCGGACGCAGGTTCCGCACACAGACCCATGCGCCACTCGCTATTGCATCAAGACAAGGCGACCCTCTAGAAACGGTAACTTCAAACCCACCTTCTAAAAAGGTGGGGAATTTCGCGAGTTTTGTTAAAATGAAGGTCTGCAATTGCCCATAACCCCTCTGACGAAACATCCTTTATTGACACTCCCCGGCCTTGCATACACGGGGATTCCTAGATCAACGAGCCGCCTTAAACCGCCGTATTCCTATTTTTGACGCCGCCAAAAACAAGACAGTACTTAAACCAAAAACCCGTCAAGACCAAGTTCTTAGTCAACTTACGACAGACCCAGAGGGCGATTCTCACGGTAGCGTTTAGTTACTTAATAGGAAGTGCATGTGCATAGTCCGTTTCCCTTCCTTTTCACTCGGTTCCGGTGTGCCCCACCGTACCGTTTTTTTTTCTCAAAGCGTGATTTTTCTAGGTTCACACACCAATTGGTAGTTGATGTAGTGGTGTTTAAGGAGGATTTTCCCTACCCTCCGGGCATTACTACTTTAAGCTCAATAAGTTACGGGTCTCTGACCCGGCTCAGCCAAGGCCAAAGGCCACGCTACGCGAACGGTTTTTCAGCCTGTACCCTATATTCTCAGTATACTCTGGCGCTATAGAATTGTCAACCTTTTACTGAAAGATTTTTTAGGTGACTAAAGTCGCGCTTGTTTCTTCATCCCCGGTTTAAAAACACGGGGCTTTCGACTTGTACGGATCCTAGTAAACTGCCCCGATAGTAAACTGCCCCGACCTAGCTAGCGCTTTAGGTCGGGGCTTTGTCCCAGATCAATTTTGCACAACCAGCAACCGCACCCACCTAGCACCGGAAACTCAAGAACTTTGGAACAAAAATGTCACTTTATCACCTTTCCCCAAGCTAATGCGATCGCCTGTTCTTAGCCGATGCCGATTGCCTGGTGCTAGAGACGTGTGGTTGACATAAGTGCCATTGGAGCTGCCTACATCTTCTATATAGTAGGTATCCCCCTCAACTCTGATATCGGCGTGAATGCGAGAGACAATGTCTGAGTCAGGAAAACCAGAGACATCAATATCTGGGGGAATTTTATCATTGGGCTTACCCAGATGAATCACCGATATATGCTGTGGTAACTCAATTGTTGTATTGGTTTGCATATGCAGCAGTTGAGCTGAGATTACCTGCAACTGAGTTTGGGCACTACCTCTATCCGGTACAGGGTGCGGTGGCGGGTTCTCTAAGTCAGCTTCTGGTATTGACGGTGAGGGTGAGTTTTGGCGAGATTCTTCCTGAGAAAACCCTAAATTACCAACGGTAGGCAGGGGCAATGGCAGGGTTTCTAAGTCAGGATTCTGCGGTTGAAATGCTTCTGAGTTGAGGGCTGGATTAACGACCGTAGCTGGCATAGGGGTGGTAGATTCAGCATCATCAGAACTGATAGGATTGGATGCTGGATCCGGGACTTGAGTATTCATAGCCATGGGTATAGGTTCAACAAGTGGGTCTGGGGATACCAAGTCGGGTATCTCTGGGGTAGAGTTTGACCCTGATTTCTCCCCTTTCTCCATATTGGCACCCACATTCAAGTGAAATCCACACTGACCACAGAAGCTCGCGTCAGTCTGAACTGTTGCACCACAGTTAGGACAGCTGGTAGTTGAAGGTAAGGGAGTGTAGCAGGCTTCACATTGGGTAGCCCCTTCCGGATTTTGGTGATTGCAGTTAGGGCAAACAATCATAGAACTTTAATTTATTATTTTTAACAGCTATTATCTAGTTTCAGATAATGTGACGATCATACACTTACCGATCGGGCAAGTGTAGGCTTAATGCACCTCTTAAGGCTACCAGAACTCCTTTCTCCAAAGGAGACTCTGCGCGAACGACGTACTATTAGTGATAGAACTATCAATAACTGGATTCCATCATGGCGCGTTTTCTTGTCAGGAACACGTCCTGCCCCACTTGTAATAGACTTGATTGAAGTTACTGTTTCGCACTTCATCGTTAACACTTGACACTTCCGGTTGGTCAATGTTTCAAATCTTCACCTGCTGATTCATCTAGAAGCCACCAAAGTTCTCCTTGGGGCTGGATCAACCGAGCTGGATAGGTTTGTGGATCAGCTTCGGGGGCAAATATTTGAGCTAAGGCTGCTCTTTTCCCAGCACCAGCAACCAGAAACATAACGCAGTTGGCATGGTTAATCAAGCTGGAGGTAAAGGTGATTCGTGGTTGACCATCTTTTTTGCCAACTGTAACGAGTCGGTCTTTTACTTGCAGAGCCTCTGTATGAGGAAATAGGGAGGCAGTATGGCCATCATCACCAATGCCTAACAAAATTAAATCAAAGTCAGGAAACTCTCCTACTGGTATGTCAAAAAACTCATACAGTTGAGCTTGATGTTTATCCGCATCAGCAGCAGGGCTAGAGCCGTCGGTGGGCACGGGGTGAATGTTAGCGTCTGGTATATCGACTTTGTCTAACCAGGCAAGACGAGCCATCCTTTGATTACTATCCGGGTGGTCGGGACTTACATAGCGTTCATCACCCCAAAACACATGAATGTTATTCCAGGCAAGGTCAAAGGTAGCGATCGCTTCATATAAAGGCTTGGGGGTGCTACCGCCAGCAAGGGCAATCGTACACCGACCGTTAGCCTGGATTGCTCCTTCGATTTTAGTGAGGACAACATCAACAGCTCGCCTAATCAAAGCTTCTTTATCCGGTACAACTTCAACCACTTTGTTCATAAAACCTGTCTGCTGAGGAACACTACATCCACAAGACTACCGTTAATCAGCTAGTGCGTAAGCTTTACCTGATTAAGGAAGAATACCAGAAATTATCCTAACACCTTGATTAGTGGTTAATGGTTAATGGTTAATGGTTAATGGTTAATGGTTAAGGCTGGTGACGCTCACCTAAAAGGTAGAGCGCGGGACTTCCCCTCTAAAACTTAACACCAGCTAGGATGTTGGAGTTAGGATTCTCGATTGCCATAGGTTAATATGGGCAAAGCGCCATGGTTGGCCTTCGTGCTCTTCTATTTTTCCACTTGACTGAGTACTCCAAAAACTAGTAAGCCAGTAAGTTGAGGAGGCATTACTCAGTCAAGTCCCGATCGATGATTAAGTTAATCTCATAATCGCGCTTCATAGCCAATGAATACTAATTCTGTTTATTCCTCGTTTACTGCTCTGACTCTTAAGGTTGTCGGGCTGATAATGATCGTTTCCTCTCTTTTGGATTACATCATTTTGGCAATTCCCCCACAGGGAGCTAGCCTGTTAAAGCCAGAGTGGCAGTTGAACTTTGCTACCCAAGTTGTTGACCGAGGCATTATCCCTATGGTCGGCATTGGGTTTTTATTTGCTGGATATTGGATTGCTCAAAGTGCTGCTACTGCTAGCACAGAGCCAAAATCTTCGGTTCAAGATCTCCGATTTTGGGTGCTGTGTCTGTCTAGTTTTCTAGGGTTGGTCTTTCTGCTAATGGTACCCCTACATCTCAATAACCTTCGTTTGCAAAGTTCTCAGGCTCTAGAACAAATTAACCAAAGAGCCAAGACCGCCGAAGTTCAACTGGAAAACCGCACTCAGCAAGTCACTGAACTTCTCAAAAGTCCTCAGGGTATAGCCCAGGTAGAAAAGAGACTCGCCGATTTAGACGCAGCCATTAAAAGTGGTAGGATTCCAGCACAACAGCTTGATCAAGCCAAAGCTCAGGCTAACAGAGTTAGACAACAATTGCAGGCAATTAAGGAAAACCCTGATCTGCTCAATCAAGAAGTAGAGCAGAATATTAACCAAATTCGTAGTCAGAAACTTCAACTAGAGAAACGAGCCACCACTGAAGCTTTCAAACTGGGCATTAAAACTGGTCTGAGTAGCTTACTCCTAGCAATTGGCTATATTGCTATTGGCTGGACCGGATTGCGAGGGTTGGGAAGTACACCAGTAACCCGTCGTGGCCAAGCTTAGTAGGGTAGAGACTTTTAACCCTGACCAGATTTTTGATGATGATCCGCTTGACATGTTCTCGATCTATATCCTGACCTACAACGAAGAACTAGATATTGCTGCTTGTATCGAGTCAGCCAATCTCTCGGACGATGTGATTATCGTAGATTCAATCAGTAGCGATCGCACTGTAGAAATTGCTAGTCAGTATCCGGTGCGAGTTGTGCAGCACGCCTTTGAAAGTCACGGACGTCAGCGCACCTGGATGCTAAAGGAAGTGCCCACCAAGTACGAATGGGTCTATATCCTTGAAGCTGATGAACGCATGACCCCTGAGTTATTTGCCGAATGCCAGGGAGCAATACAACGACAGGAGCATGTGGCTTATTACGTTGCAGAGCGGGTCATGTTCATGAATCGCTGGATTCGCTACTCTACTCAGTATCCCCGTTACCAACTACGGCTGTTTCGTAAGGACAAGGTTTGGTTTGATGATTATGGTCATACGGAACGGGAAGTATGTGATGGACCGACTGGTTTCATCAAGGAAACTTACCCTCACTACACCAACAGTAAGGGATTTACCCGCTGGATTGATAAACACAATCGCTACTCTAGCGACGAAGCTATCGAAACCTTGCGCCAGTTGGAGCAAGGAACTGTTGAGTGGCGAGACCTATTTTTTGGGCGTTCGGAAGTAGAAAGACGCCGTGCCCTCAAAAACTTGTCCTTACGCTTGCCCTGGCGACCTGTATTGCGTTTTATATACATGTATTTCCTACTGGGAGGCTTCCTGGATGGTCAAGCCGGGTTTACCTGGTGTACCTTACAAGCATTTTATGAGTATCTGATATTGGTCAAACTTTGGGAACTCAAGCATCCCATGCACCCTCCCAGTAGCCGTGTCATGTCCTCAACTTCCCAAGGCTCAAAAGACTCTGATGCTAGCCAGGTCACTTCATCCTCATCCTAGTAGTCTTGATGTCAGATTAGGGTAGAATCAAAGAGATTACTATACCATTGGCTAACTAACTGATAAATCTAACATTTCATAGTAAAACTGGGTAGCAGCAATCCCCCCCCGCGTCTAATCACCGAGGAGTGTCAATTCCGATTCTCTATCTTTGTTAATCTATCTCTGGTAATATGTAAACAATAATACCGATTGGTCTGGTCAAAGGGAAAAAGCTGGTCTGATGTTAGTTCATGCCAGTAATAACCCTATAGCCAGTGCTGGTTAAAATCTAGTCATGGGTATAACGCCCTAATGTCATCATCATCTTGTCAAGCATTAACTAGCGCCAGACTTTGGAAGTGGTCTTCTAGATTGATGCAAACGGGCTACCGTTTTGTGGCAGTATCTAGAAACCAGATTTGGAGTAGCTAAAGCCAGCTCCAAACTCTAGAACGGCAAGGTAAAACAGGTGTAATTCCACTTTTAAAACTTACCTTTAAAGTATTTATTCTCCAAAACCAAAAAAGATCAGGAGAATGTTAGCCATGGGTCGCCATGCCTAGGGTTAACTATTGAAAACAGTTAATGGGTGCAGCGTAGGTTTTCCCTATGATATAGCTTACCATGGGTGAAAGCAACCCCGCTTTACTCCCACTCCACCTACTTTAAAATTAGTGTCTATTGGCGATAGCTGAGTTCGTTCCAGTAGCGTGCGCCTATGCGCAATCTAACCAACTATCCGACCATTGAGGAGTCTAAAGTCAGGATATTCGAGTCAGACTAATTGATTGTCAAGGAATTTTTACCTTGAAATCCTCGAAAGAATCTAATAATCGTTCTGTATAGTCCCACTAACATAGCTGAATTATTATGATGAAAACTCAATTCTATATCCTGTCTCATTCTCATAGGCGAGTAAATTGATTAGAACGAACTGAGGTATACTAGTCTATAACGGCTATATCCACCTTGGCATTTTTTCACCCACTCCAAAAAAAGTGGCTATAACAAGGTAAGCTATCAGCTATCAGCGTGTCGCGTATCAGCTATTAGCGTGTAGCGTATCAGCCAAAAGGCCTGTAGCAACGCTACCGGAACAGTTTATGCCCATAGCGCACTCTACACCGAACAGCTTTTGAATAAAATACGCTGACGGCTGATGAATAAAATACGCTGACGGCATTAGGCTGAATGCTTACATAAAAAGTTGGAAGAGTAGTAGGGAATTGAGGTGGCTAGTCAAAAATTTTATTCAGTTATTAAAAGGAGAATCTGTGCTCTGTGTTCGAGGGCTTGAAGCAGGATCTAAAAAATGACCTAATTGCGGGGATTCTAGTGGTAATTCCCCTGGCTACCACAATCTGGCTGACGATTACAATCGCCAACTGGGTGATAAATTTTTTAACTAGAATTCCCAAACAAATTAACCCTTTTGATAATCTCCACCCCATCTTAGTAAATTTGCTTAATTTAGCAGTGGGACTGACAGTACCACTACTATTTATTATGCTGATTGGCTTAATGGCACGCAACATTGTTGGACGGTGGTTGCTAGATTTGGGTGAGAAAATATTGCAGGCGATTCCCTTAGCTGGCTCAGTCTACAAAACCCTTAAACAGATTTTGGAAACCCTTTTACAGGATTCTAAAACTAAGTTTAGTCGGGTGATTTTGGTAGAGTATCCTCGCCAAGGAGTCTGGGCGATCGCTTTCGTCACAGGTGTTGTCAGTGCACAACTCCAATCCCACATGAATCGCCCGATGTTGAGCGTTTTCATACCTACTACTCCTAATCCCACCAGTGGCTGGTATGCTATGGTTCCTGAACAGGACGTCATTAATCTTTCGATGTCCATCGAAGATGCCTTTAAAGTATTGCTCTCAGGTGGAATTGTTAGCCCAGATAGCCCGGCAATCCCAATTAACCTACAGCAGCCTCCTGAAAAGCAACCATTGGAAGAACCATTGCCTGAGATGATACAGCAGGTTTTGCCAACAGAAGAAACCTAATCTTTTTGGGTAAAAGGACAAAATTAGCTAAGGACAAAAAATGCAACCTCGCAGAATTGCCCGTGAACTGGCTCTTTTGAGCATCTCTCAGATGCCCAACTCACCAGAGCGGTTGGATACACAACAACTGAATAATCTGGTGCTGGCGGCTATTCGTACCCTGACTGGAGAAATTCAAGAGGCTTTAGAAACGGCGGCGGCTGAATTGAAACGGGGTAGCGATCGCATTCTCGAAAGTGAAACTCGCGCTACTGATGTACGTAGTGCTAGAGCAATGGTAACGGATGCAATTGAGTTAACTGAGAAAGCGATCAATCACTTGGGAAGTGCGGTAGAGATTCCCGAAATTGTCCAGTTGTCTAATACGGCTGAAGTCCGTAGCTATACCCTAGAAATTCTCAAAGCTGTCAGTCGTAGACAGCTTGAGATTGATCAGATGTTGAACCAAGCCCTTAAAGATTGGCAACTGAAGCGCTTGCCCCGTATTGACCGGGATATTCTGCGGATGGCTGTGGCTGAAATTGCGTTTTTAGGTATCCCAGACCGAGTCGCAATTAATGAAGCAGTGGAACTGGCTAAACGCTACAGTGATGAAGAGGGACACCGTTTTATTAATGGTGTCTTGCGTCGTGCCAATGAGTTGATTAAAACTCAAGCTCTACCACAATAGCGGAGGGAGTAGGGAGTAGGGAGTAGGGAGTAGGGAGTAGGGAGTAGGGAGTAGAGAGGGTAGTGGTAAAGATGTAGTGATTTGGCTAGGGTCTGGTCAAGGTAACGGGAGCTAAAATCACTACTTGTGTAGCACTACCGTAGAGAGGAGGAGTATCGGGAATAGCCTAAAATTAGGCTAATAGGCAAGACTATATTAGAAAATTAATAATATTAACTCAAATATCGATAAAATTAAGACAAACGCTTGGGGATTAGCCTAGGGCTAAGCACTCAAATCCTAAATCTAATATTTATATATAGTTAATTGACGCCATAGTCAAGTAAGGGTAATGGTCTTTAATTGGTTCCACCGAAAGTCTGATGCTAGCGCAGGGTCTGCTGAGAAAAAGGACTCTGATACATCTCAAGTAGAATCGGAACAAAAGGCAACAGAGCAACAACCAATAGACCAAGCTGATTCTAAATCTGCCGAAGAGTCATCCTCAGGTGCTGCCGATGATTACCTGAGTTGGGCAAAAGCTGCCTACAAAAATATTCAGAAGCAACAAGATCAATCTCCAGAGGAAGACACTACTGAAAGTAAGCCAGTGGATGATACAACGGCTCAGCCAGCAGCAACGGCTACGGCGGAAAAACCTCAAGAATCACAAGAGACTGAATCTCCAGCGGCTGAAACATCGGAAGGGTCTGAGGAAACTGACACGACAGTTGCGGCTGAGATAGGTCAGATAACTGTTGAAGCAGAATCACAAGCAGAATCACAAGCAGAATCTGAATTAGAAGAGTCTACGGTTAGTGAAGCTTCGGTAGATACTGCTGAAACGGTGGAACCAGTAACCGAGCAATCCTCTGATCAGATAGTAGAGGAGGCAGTATCAACACCATCGGATTCAGTGGATTCAGTTAAGTCTAATCATGACTCATCTATAGGTATGACCTTGGTTGAGAATAAACCAATCCCTGAGTCAGATGCCTTGACAAGTGATATAGCTCCATCAGCTGAGACAACAGAGGAAGAAACCCCTGCTTCTGGCCCCAGTTGGGCTCGTCGAGCAAGCACTAACCGACTAGCACGACTGGAACGTCTTAAGGAAACAGCTATTGAAACCCCTGAACCGGAACCCGAAGTGGCAACTGTGATCGAGGATGAAGGGGAAGCAGAGATAGATCAAGATATGCTGGGTCTGGCCTTTGATGATGGGTTCTTGTGGTCAGCAGAAGTGTTGGCATCTCAAGGAAGAAGTCCTGAGGATATCTCGATCGAGGAAATTAGCTGGCTCAAGCAACTGCGTCAGGGATTGGGCAAAACTCGTCGTGGCTTGATTAACCAAATAAAGGCGATTGTGGGTCAAGGCCCGTTGAATCAAGACGCGGTAATGGAGATTGAGGCGCTGCTGTTACAAGCAGATGTAGGAGTTGAGGCGACTGACTATATTATTGATACTCTACAAGCTAAGTTGCGGGAGGAGTCTCTACCAGCAGAAAAAGCGATCGCATATCTCAAACAAATCATCAGAGATTTGCTAGAGCAACCTTACAGTAACAATTACAGCCGGATCTTTGCTCCAGAAAACGATACCTTGAATATCTGGCTGATGACTGGAGTCAATGGTGCTGGCAAAACTACTACTATTGGTAAACTCGCTAACTTAGGTCAGAAGTCAGGCTACCGTTGTTTAATTGCAGCAGCAGATACCTTTCGAGCTGCTGCAGTCGAACAAGTTAAGATTTGGGGAGAGCGCAGTGGTACTGAAGTAATTGCTAATCCTGGTAAGAATACTGATCCAGCTGCTGTTGTGTTTGATGGCATTAGTGCTGCCCAATCTAGAAATACTGAATTACTGTTGGTGGATACAGCAGGACGATTACAAAATAAGAAAAATCTAATGGAGGAATTGGCGAAAATTCGGCGAATTGTCGCTAAAAAAGCCCCAGATGCCAAAGTTGAATCGTTGCTAGTGCTGGATGCTACTTTGGGTCAAAATGGTTTACGTCAAGCACAAGTCTTCTCAGAGGCAGCAAAACTGAGTGGAGTGGTATTGACAAAATTGGATGGAAGTGCTAAAGGTGGTGTCGCTTTAGCAGTAGTGCGGGAACTAGGCTTACCGATTCGGTTTATTGGTGCAGGAGAAGGGATTGAAGATTTGCGGCCTTTCTCTAGTTATGAGTTTGTGGAAGCTTTGCTGAGTGGCTAAGCTGGTTATGACAGCAAGGGAGTAGGGATTAGGGAGTAGGGAGTAGGGAGTAGGGAACAGGGAATAGGGAACAAAAATTATCACCATTCCTACACTCCCTATAGTCATGCTCTGATCACTGATTATGGGATCAGAAAAATCTAATTGCTAAAAAACGCGATCGCTAAAGTCTCGATCATCTAAAAAACGCGATCGCTAAAGTTTCGCTCATCAATGATAAGGCAGCTTGTAGTTGATTCGATTTTAATGGAATTGGCGGTAGGCCAAGCTACGCCAAGGCAAATTCCCCATCACGCTGAAATCACTTCAAAATCAGAAATCGTCTCAATCCACACCCGTGCTCCACACTTGAGGGGATCATCTGGACGATACATCACCCGACAGGGGCCATTGACCTCTACCGTATGACCATAAACGTTTTTAGAGCCTCGCTTGACGGTAATCACAGGATTACGCTCCCCGGTCTTGAGATTTTGGCGAATGACTTTCTGATTAACGTGGATCACAGCCTTAGTGTACTCTGTACGCTTTGACCAGTTCCGTTTTGGTCCGCGAGTGCCAGGAGTGACCACCGGCATACCATCAAACAACGGAATCACCCAAGTTCTACCCACCTTATAAGCGCCTTTAACTCTGCCTTTACCCAGAAGGTAACGGACGCGAGTGGCAGAAACACCCAGTAATTCAGCGGCTTGTGCAGTGGAAATCATCATGGGTAAAAAACCATTGCTTTAACGATATTATTACTTTAACACACTTGTTTTGAAAAGGCAAGGGCATGGCAAAACAATTGCATTGTCGCAATTTAAAGGAAAAATGGGAGTAGTGGGTGTAGTAAGTTAAAAATAATAAAAGGGTGGTTAAAAACTATTGCATTGTCACAATTTCTAATTCGGTGGGATGTATGGAGTTTATAGGGTAAATAATATTAATACTATAAAAAGGGGGTAAAAACTATTGCAGCGATGCAGCGCGGTCTTGGGGAGGCAGCAAGGTCTTGGGGGTCTCCCCCATGAGCGACTGCCGTGGTTTCCCCCATGAGCGACTGCATCAAGACATTGTCGCAATTTCTGATCTGGTGGGATATATAGAGTTTATAGGTTTTGTGGGATTTTTAAGTTAAGAGGGTTATCAAAAACTATTGCATTGTCGAAATACTAACTCTTGCCTGTTCCCTGTTGGCTTTCTTATGGAAAAGCGATTGACCTATGGTCAATCGCTTGTCTTATTCTCCCTTACGGCGGTTTGCATAACTATCAGGTACACAGGATTGTTTTCCCTCTTGCCTCTTGCCTCTTGCCTCTTGCCTCTTGCCTCTTGCCTCTTGCCTTCCCCTCCTGGGAGGGGTTAGGGGTGGGTTCCTCTTGCCTCTTGCCTCTTCACTGCTCCCTGCTCCCTGCTCCCTGCTCCCTAAAAACCCAGGACTTTGTACCTAACCGAATAGAAAACCGCTTTATGCACACTTTTGTTTTTTTGTCAATTCATAAGTCTTAAAATTTATCGATTGTTTCAGGGAAATTAGGGTTTTCAAATGAGATGTAAACATAGGATTGCTCTAACCGGAAACAAGAAACAGCTAAAAGAGAAGATTAGGAAAGGGCTCCAGGATTTTTGATGTGATCAGAAATCAGCCTTAGTGTTCATGACCTATTTGGAAAGGGGTTATTTTCTCTGATGAAAGAATAAAATATTAGTTAGATTAAAATTGTCTCTATCTGGTTCCTCTTGTTCAGGATTGTGGTATACTATTATCAAATAAACTATGCTCAAAGTACATAATCCTAAAAATATAGCTAGTTGTTATGGCTTGGCTAGACAAGTTGTTGTTACCTCAATTACAACCCTGATAGCTGATCATACTAGATAGTAATATAATACTAATTTTTATAATTTATAAGTCTGGGCAAATTACGGATTTAATTGAAAAGGCGGGTTGTCAACTTCTCTAACTTCCCTCTTATCCATCGAAGCTGTAGATGCAGCTTGCCAGTAACTTAATCAATAATTGTGTGATTGTGGCTCGTGCTATACGTCCCTGCCATGTGTAGTAACTTTGTCAATCTAAACAGAGCTGAAGTCAATGACCGATAAAAACATTCCGCTACCCAATCCCCAAGAAGCTGAGACTTTATTGGCTGACCTGTTTGAGCAAGTAAACAAATGGGAAAGTCCCCTGCATGAAAGTACAAAGCTTGGTATAGGTGCAACCGCTGTTAAAAGCTTGCTGGAAAGTAGAGTTAGCTTTGGCAATCCTAGGGATAAGTTGATCTTACTTACGGAAGAGCTATTTGAAGAAACTGAAGAGGGATTGACCAATATTTATCGACAGCAAATGCGTGATGCATTTGATTTTTATTACATGACTGTTACTGTCGATTTGCGTCCTAAACCAGGGGTTAGATTTTGGCGATTGTGCTGTGAGCTTGACTTCAGTCCCAAAGGAGAAAAAGAGCCCATCGTTCAGTCTATTTTCCCCAAAAGCCAATGGCGACCTGTGATGAACTTCGGGGTGGGCATGAATTTAGCTATCAATAGCAATCTTGATTGGAGTATCGGGATTGATAGCACTGAACTAGCCGAACTTACCACTCTTCCTGGGGAGCTCAAAGCTAATGTAGCAAAGAAGAACGAACTCAAAGCATTCATTGTCATTCCTGAGTATGCTTACGAAGCTGGTCACTTTGAAATGATTTCCCAAGGTGAAGGTAACTCAAGGTGTTACTGGCGCATTGAAGAGCCGGAGATCCAAAAAATACCGACAGTCCAATTTGCTATTGTTTTTAAAGTGCCCAAGGAAATAAAGTCTATTAATTTGCGCGGTATGGTTTGGGTTGAGCCGGATATGAACTGGTTAACTGCTGATATCCGTGATGTTTTCAGTGATCTGGCAGATAGATTAAAAACCTTAATACGAAATAAGAATCAGGCCGCGATTAAATTCAGTCGTAGTGATGTCAAGGAATGGATATTGAACCTGCCGAAAGCTAATCTTACACAGGATTTAGCGACTTAAATCGGGTGCATCTTTTGGTTATAAATCTATGGTAAGCATTCAGCTATCAGCGGTCAGTTATCAGCTATCAGTTATCAGTTATCAGTGGTCAGCGATCAGCGGTCAGCGGTCAGCGATCAGTTATCAGGGATCAGTTATTAGCGGTTAGCTGATTTTATTCAAAAGCTGAATGCTGATAATAGGCTTTTTCCCAGACTTTCAATTCTCTAACATCTCTAACTATTAAATTATCCCAAATCAGGTTTATTTTAAGCTGACCGCCTACTGACAACTGACTGTTGACCACTGACCACTGACCACTGACCACTGACCACTGACCACTGACCACTGACCGCTGAATGCTTACCAATTAATCAGCTTTATCTGATCAGACAGCTATGACTAGAGCCTACTACACCTATCGCATCTACGTGATAAAGCCTCATATAGTGGGGGTTGAAAAGAAAGAACCTGGAAAGCTCGATAATCGAATCTCTGGAGCATTTCGCTATCAGGATAAGATCACCCCAGAGGTCAGGGAGTTGATCGAAGAGGTTCGTAAAAATGGACTCAACGATGCTAACCAGTCAAGGTTTTTGGGAGAAGCCTTGTTTGATGCCTTGTTTGATGATCGACTTTGCCATGATTTTATTGGATTTTATAACGAAGTTGTTCGCACTAAACAGCAACTGCTACGGGTAGAACTAGATATAGACGAGCAAAATATCCCTGAAGTGGCAGCGTTCCCGTGGGAATTTATGTGTTTGCCTCAGAGGAAGAACTCAGGAACAATTTGGTTGGCTACTGCACCTGGCTTGGTCTTCTCGCGCCTGCCCTCACACCCGATTTCAGCACCACCGATTCAGTTAGGCGCAAATGAAAAAATGCGGATTGCCTTAGTTGTCTCTGCACCCACAGATTTAAATCCAGTTGCCTACGAGGAAGTACAGGGGGCAATAGAGACACTAGCCCAGGAACAACCAGAGCAGGTGCAATTGTTACCAGTGGTTAATCCAGCCAGCCGCAGTGCTATTGATAACATTCTGAGGAAAAAGCCTCACATTTTCCATTTCATCGGTCACGGTCGTTTTCAGAATGAAAATGGTGAAATTGCCTTGGTGGATGAATTCGATCAGGCATGGTGGATTAGCGCCAATGAATTTAGTGACCTCTTTAATCGTCATCGACCTGGAATTATTGTGTTGCAGGCATGTCAGGGAGCAATGGAGTCTAGATCGAAAGTATCTGTAGGGCTAGCTTCCAAGGTTGTGCAGCAACTTATTCCTGTAGTCGTGGCAATGCAGTATCCAGTGTCTAATAGCACAGCTAGCCGATTTGCCTGCCATTTTTATCAACAATTAGCTGAAGGTAAGTCAGCGGATATAGCAGTACAGGAAGGAAGGCGAAAAATTAGTCTCTATGAATCAACAGGGTATCGGAAACGGGATTTTGCCACACCTGTGATTTTCATGCAAGTGCAAGATGCTCAATTAATTCAACCTCGAAATGAGTCAGGATTTCAAGGTCTAAATCAGCCAGTTGTGCGAGACAAGCCAAGGCATAAACAGCTCCAGGCAAAGGATGCTCGCCAATCAGAAGGAGTCAAACGAGCGCTGTTGATTGGAGTCAGTAAATATGGAAAGGGGTTAGAGCCACTACCTGGCGCAACCAAAGATTTAAAGGAAATCAAACGAATACTGGGTTCGCCACAACTGGGAAATTTTGTTGATGTCAAAGCTCTCAGTAATCCTAATCGACAGCAAATGGAGGAGGCTATTGAACAGTTATTCACCACTTCTACAAAAGATGATCTGGTGTTACTGTTCTTTTCAGGTCACGGTGTCAAAGATAGCAGCAATCAACTGTACTTAGCAAATCGTATTACTCGTAAGAATTCACAAGGGGAACTAGTTAGGACAACCGCAGTTTCCGCTAGGGCTATCCATAACATTATGAATCGTAGCCGCTCCAAGCGACAAGTCGTTATCCTCGACTGTTGCTTTAGTGCAGCCTTTCGTAAAGGTCTACTGGTTAAAGATGATGGCTCTGTCGATCTTCAAAATCAATTAGGAGGGGAAGGGCGTGCTATTCTCGCTTCTTCAACTGACTATTCCTTTAGTCAATTGGACAAACAGCTCTCAATTTACACTCAGTATTTAGTAGAAGGCATTGAAACGGGAAAAGCTGATTTGAATCGGGATAGGGTGATTTCTCTGGATGAGTTACATAAGTACATCGAAAATAAGATTAAAGAAACCCTTCCTGTCATGACTCCTAAAATCTATACTGATCAGGAAGGTTCTAAAATCCAAATTGCTAATGCACCAAGCGATGATCGCCATGTAGGAAAGTCTTTAGATACCGCACAGGATATGAAGGCAAGTCCACAAGCAGATAGTTTGATAATACTTAGCTTACCTAAGAAAATGCTATCAAAGCGTGTTATAATTATTGCTGTTTTGGCTTCGGTATTGATCGGTGTGGCTTATTTAGCGAAAGAATACCTGTATTGTAAAGATATATATATAGATTTTTACAAAGGTAAAAATCCTGAAAATGTAGTTAATAACCCTGATTTTAAAAGGCGATGTCAGCTATTTAAGCCTTTATTTTGGTAGATAAAAAGTTTAGTTTTTTAATTCTAATTTACGATTGTACAAATTTTTCCATCTGGTTCATTTTTGCAGTCGTATAATAATTCTTTAAGAATCGAAAAGTCATTATTATAATCAAGTTTTATTTTGACAAAATCGACATTATTATTACTGAATTCTTCTAGATAAGTTACCTTAATACCTGATTGAAGGTAACCCACAACTGGAGTCTCATTCTTATTTTGTAATTTTATCTTGTAATGTAGGGGTGCATAACATTTTGAAGTGATCCGATTACACTCTAAGATGTGATGAGACTGACCAAAAGCTTTTGTGAATATACCGAGCAAGAAAACAATGCTTACTCCAATAACAAAAATAACAAGAGATTTGATAATTTTGTCTTTCATGGCCAAGAGCAGAGTCGCAGAGTAATAGTTGGCTGATCAAATCTTCGCTACTCTTCAATGGAATCAGGATATTTTACTAAGAAAGCCAGAAATAGATCCAAAAATTTGTGAAATGGTGGTAAACTGGTAGAAAACAGTGTTTTACACTAGTCAATGTTTATGCTAAGTTAATTCTTTGTTTGGAGAAAAAGGCAAAAGGCAAGAGGCAAGAGGCAAGAGGCAAGAGGAAAGAGGGGACTGCTGCTAATGTCGCAGAAAACAGCAATCGGGATAGTCTGGTCTTTGCCCTAAAAGCCTCGCTCCCTAAAGTCTCGCTCCCCAACTATCGGACAGTTTGTGATTATGCGATGTGAATGGGATTGGCCTAAAGCCACGCTACGCGATTGACCTATGGTCACGCGGGGCGCGTTCGCAAAAGGAAACTTTGTGATTAATTCGATGTGAATACGATTAGCCTAAGGCCACCCTAAGCAATTGACCAAAGATCACGCGGGGCGCGTTCGCAAAAGGAGACCTTGTGATACCAAATCCGGAAAGCAAAAACAGGATTAGAATTAGGCTCAAACAACCGTATAGTCAAAGGAAGACAAATATTTTTTACTGTCTGTACTAACCGGATTTGATATTACAGCTTACCGGACTTATTCACCAAGCCTATTTAACCTCTAACTCACAGTAAGTTTTGACACTCCCCGGTCGCGCATACGTGGGGATTCTGCGGACAGGTTAGACTGAGGTAGCACGGGCGACCGAATATTGGCGCACCTGGGAGCGAGAGGAGTAAGACCCTCTCCCCCCCTAGGATTCAGGAGGGTTCCCACTCGAAGGTGCAAAAGACGATGGACATCTCGGAAAGAAAAATCTAGGATTATCCCGAAGTCTTTTGTATCAGAGCTAGAGAGAAAGTAGGTTATAACCGAACCACCGAATAGGAAATAACCGAACAGGGAAAGAACGACAAGGTTGAAGGACATGAATCGTTGTTTAAAGGCACCGTCATCAGTGATAACCCCGCTAAACTCGGTGATGGGGTTATAGGCTCCAGGATTACATTGCGTGTTAGATGTAATCGAATCCCATGAAGGACCCGGTGTAGAGACGGCAACCTTTAGTTCGCAACTCACAGGCGCGTAAACGGGTAAGCCGAGATTGAGTCCATATTGTCTGGTCGATAAATATGGTAGCCAAACCGCAAGGAAAGGTATAACTCTCAGTCCGGTAAAAGTCTGAACCAAGCAAAGGCCGACACCTGAAAAGGAACGGGAATACATAACCGGTCGGATAGAGGGAAGTCCCTCGCTCGAAAGAGCGCTGAATTTCAGAGCTGATTCCGAGCCAAGAGGAAACGTACTTAATTAACTTAAAGTGTACATGGAAAAGATAGAACCTATATCGCAAGATACGGGTATCGTAACTGAACACACCACTGAATGGCACTCCATAAATTGGAAGAAAGCCTACAGACAGGTGAGGAAATTAAGACAACGTATTTTCAAAGCGACACGTGAAGGAAACTGGAAAAAGGTCAATAAACTCCAAAGATTGATGCTTAGGAGTTACAGCAATGTCCAGATATCCGTCAAAACAGCCACCCAACAAAATAAAGGAAAGAGAACGGCAGGGGTTGATCAAGAAAAATGCCTGAATCCTCAAGAAAGAGGACAGATGGTAGACAGATTAATCAACCTCAAATCATGGGCAGCTAAACCCACCAAACGCATCTACATACCCAAGGCCAACGGCAAACAAAGACCCTTAGGGATACCAAGTATCACCGACAGATGTCTACAAGCCATAGTCAAAAACACACTAGAACCTGCCTGGGAAGCCCAGTTTGAAGGAACCTCATACGGGTTCAGACCAGGCAGAAGTGCCCATGATGCCCGACAACGCATCTTCTCAAATATTAAAGGGGAAAAGAATAGGAAATGGTGGATAGTGGAAGCGGACATAAAAGGATGCTTCGACAATATAGCCCACCAACCACTTCTGGAATCCATCGGAAACTTTCCAGCAAGAAAGCAAATTAAAGACTGGTTAAAGGCAGGGTACGTAGATAAAAATACGTTCCACCCGACAGAATCAGGCACCCCACAGGGGGGAATAATAAGCCCACTTCTGGCCAACATTGCTTTACACGGACTGGAAACAGAGTTAGGAATAACCTATAAAAGGGTTAAAAGAAACAACAGGGCAAGTTACTGGGAAAATAAATCCAATAGAACAATAGCTCGCTTTGCGGATGACTTTGTAATCATAACAGAGAGCAAAGAAGATGCTGTGAACGCTAAGGAAATCACGAAGAAGTGGTTATCCAAAAGAGGGTTAGAACTATCGGAAGAAAAAAACCAAGATAACTCACCTAACAGAAGGATTCGATTTCCTAGGATGGAACTTCAGGAAATATAAAACAACCGGAAAAAAGTCAGGGTACATTACACTAATTAAACCCTCCAAGAAAAGCCTGAAGAACATCAAGAAGGAGATAAAAATAGCCATGGCTCAACTAAAGGGTGCATCAGAAGATGTGGTGATAGCCAAGTTACAACCTCTCATAAGAGGATGGACCAACTATCACAACGGGACAGTGGCTAAAGAAACCTTCAACAACCTAAATGAATACGTAAGATGGAAATTAGTAAGATGGTGCCTAAGAAGATACCCAAAAAATAAAAGTTGGGAATGGATTAAAGCCAAACACTTCGGCAAATTCTGCCCTGGAAGGGAAGATAACCATGTGTTCGGAAGGAAAGACAATTATCTGGACAAAGCACAATGGACAAACATCACCAGGCATGTGCTAGTAACCCACAACTACTCTAAGGACGACCCTGAACTCCAAGAATATTGGAAGAAAAGGCAAGAAAAAAATGGGAAAAAAGCAGCAGAAGGAGCACTATCCAAAGGTAGGAATAAGATAGCCTTAAGGCAAAAATACACCTGCCCATACTGCGGACAACCACTTGGAGAATATAATAATGTTCATCTACACCACATTATCCCTAGGGAAAATGGGGGAAAAGATGAAGCAGGGAACCTAGTATATGTCCACGAAGATTGTCACAGGACCATCCACGCCTTGGGAGCCAGCAATCCTGAGATACAGGAAAAACTGTATCGAGCGATAAAAACCCGTCCAAGGAACCGGAAGAAAAGCCAAAAGGTACAAACCCGGTTATCCAAAGACTAAAAGCTGGATGAAAAGATAACGTGTATAAAGGAATTGGTTGCGCCGTGTGCTTGGTAACTTGCTCGCACGGTGCTTAGGGGGCGAAGAGGGAGCAATCCCTCCGACCTACCCAATCCAAAGCCTAATCCTCGTTGCGGTCGTCAAGCACCGCCTACCCAGTCGGCTTAGATCTAGTTCTAGCTTTCTGGCTACTTTGCGCAATATATTTGCGCTGCCATTTAAATCGGCATTAATAATTGATCTATCAGCAGACCGGTACAAACCACGTTTAACTCTTCGCCCCGATGCTTTCCACCCATCTGGCTTTTCGCCGAATCTGGGTAGGGAGTCACCATCAAGGTAAGAAGCTTTACTAGTATAGGCTTCTTCTGTTATTTCAAGCCTAATATCGTACAAGTCACATAGCTGGGATAGTCTATCTTTTAACTTTCCCAAGGGAATCTGAACAAATTCTTGATTGTTCAATCTACCCATATTAGAGTTCTTTTTAAATCCCTCATTCCACCCTAAAACAATCGTTTTGATTCCATTCTTTAGGCAGTGGTTTATGATGAGTCGAGCTGATTTATTTATCCCATCTGTGATCCGGTGGTTCCGCTTCCTGGTTACTCGGTCAAGCCACTTATCCCAGTAACCTTGTGGCTTCCCTTCTTTTCTGGTCGCGACCTGCTTGTTCCAATACTGGTTATAGGATTTTATGGCACGGGAGTCGATCAGGAACGAGTTCCCTAATGTATCAACGCAAGCAGCTAAGTTACTAGAAGTCCCAAGATCAATACTTAGAGCTTCGTTACCGTCTTGTTGAACTGCTACCTGATCGGGGATTTCATAGGAGACTTCTAAATAGAAAGCACCATTCTTTGGGAGGATAGTCCACTCTTTTATTTTCCTCCCCTCTAAGTTGCTAGGGAAGGATAAAGAGAAGTTCTTGACTCCAAACCAACGTTTTACGGTTAAGCCAAGGGAAAATATTAATTTTCCCTCCTTCATCTTTGGCTTTTGCCCTCCAGAATTAGGGTAAGCGACTTTAAATAGTTTGGAGCCTTTTAAATACTTAGGTGGAGAAGGTCTATCGTTTAACTGCCCTTTAAACCAAAGTTCTCTAAGCCCCTTATAAGACTTGAAGGCTTCCGCTACACTTAATAGGGTTTGCTGAGCTGGAGTGGAAGGTAGAGACTTTGCTATTATTGATTTCCCTATGCTCTTTTCGTAGACCAGCTCGAATTTTCCAGTCAGTATTTTCCCAGTCTTAAAAAATGTCTGTCTAGCAAAATAGACACCCATGTTGTACAGCTTTCCGGACTGTTGACACAGATAAGTCAATATAGCCTCTGTCTCTTTGTCAGGATGCAACAAGATTTGCTGAACCCCTATCTTTTTATTTGTTTTAGCCATTATCGACCCTCTCTTGGCTTGTTGTTATCTCATAGTAGTCTACAATAAAGGTCATGTCTTGTCCGGATAGAAATGCGAAAATCAACTTTTGAATATCGGCATTACAATCACGCCGTAGGATTATGTGTAGTTCACCTAGTCTGGATACCGAAAAGGCGGAAAAAGATACTAGTAGGAAGAATCAGGGACAGAATATACGAAATCTTTTCAGGAGTCGCATTAGAGAAAGGATGGAAGATCAAAGCCCTTGAAGTAGCCCCAGATCATGTTCATCTTTTTGTAGAGATCAACCCGACTGATGCGATATGTCAAGTGGTCAGAGCTTTTAAGGGACGAAGTGCTAACTATTTAAGAAAGGAATTTCCTGAGTTAAAAAGGTTGCCATCTTTGTGGACTAATAGTTACTTCTTCTCTACAGCAGGGAAGGTTAGCACTGAAACGATTCAAAGATATATTTCCGATCCCCATCACAGTTAACAGGTGGCTAAAGCCACTGTGAGCATTCCTCCCCGGTCTAAAGACACGGGGTTTCCTGCTTGTTAGACTTTTATGATGTTGCTGTAATTGGCAATTTGAGCAGTTGAAGCAACTCAGAGCATTCTTGCGAAATTTCTTTAAAAAGCTTTTGTTGAATGAATACAAAGTCTGAAAACCCTTGTAAAGCCCATTCTTGAATTTGTTGATCTGATTCCGTTCTATATTTTGCGACTAGATCAAGTGCTTCAAGCGCAAACTTAAAATGTTCAGCTTCAACCCCAGAACCCTGGTATTTACCGTGAATTACAATCCAATACCAAGGACTAAACTGACCTTGCTCAACTTCAACTTTTCCATTGATTTTAGAAAGGTATGAATTGAAACCACAATTGGAGTTATTGTATCTAATAACCTTATCAATAATCGAGTATTCACGATCAGCAAGGACTTCAGAAGCTGCATGAAATCCTATGGCACGAATCAGCGCAACAGCATTACCAGGTATACCCTCATATTTTTTTACAGTATTATCTAAAATTTCGTGCATCCAATCTGGGAGGATAGAGAAATGGTTTCGCTTGTCCACAGTTAAACCAGCGTAGTCGCCAATAGATTTTAGTGTTGCTTGTGCCAAAGTACGATGGGGTACAGATTTAGCACCTTTATCCGAGTGTTCATCAATCGTTGCTGCTAATATTTTTGCTGCTATTTCTAATCCCCGATCAGCTTCATCTATAACAGGATTTGAAGAACTATTGAACAGGTGACGGGACAATCCAACTGAACTTGCCAAACGAGCGACTAAGCTACCTGCATAGCCGTTAAAATGAGTATATCGCTGCATGAACAAATACAGTGAATTAGGATCTTGTACTGCTAATTGGCATGATGATTCTACAGATTTATCAAGATTGGCAAAATCAAATAAATCATCAAGGAATTTTATGGACAATATGGTAGGAGAAATGCTCATATTTTTCGGTTTTTATTGACTATTAAATTCTACTAGATAATCTGGGTGCGACGATAGGGATTGAAACGATTAATACAGAATCTCATGTCAGCTTAAGTACACATAATATAGGAGGTAGCATCTACTGTGTTTGAGTATGCCTAAACGCCTTACTATTAGCCCCCACCTAACTATTGATGAATTGGAGCAAGGTTATCGCCAAAAATGGTAAAGGAACGCTCACATTACCAAATCCTTTGGTAATTAGCCAAAGGAAACAAGAGCGGGGAAGTGGCTGCTGTAAGAGATTATACCAAATCCGGAAATCAAAAACAGGATTAAGATTAGGGTCAAACAACCGTATAGTTCAGACGCAAATATTTTTTACTGTCTGTACTAACCGGATTTGATATGATTAATTCGATCTGAATGCGATTGGCCTAAGGCCACGCTACGGGATTGACCTACGGTCGCGCTGCGCGAACGCAAAACACTGACTGGTTTGATGGGATCGACCGTAGGTCACGCTACGCGATTGGCTTACTGCCACGCTACGCGAACGCAAATTCCCTATCAAGCTGAAATCACTTCAAAATCAGAAATCGTCTCAATCCAGACCCGTGCTCCACACTTGAGGGGATCATCTGGACGATACATCACCCGACACGGGCCATTGACCTCCACCGTATGACCGTAAACATTTTTAGAGCCTCGCTTCACCGTAATCACAGGATTACGCTCCCCGGTCTTGAGATTTTGGCGAATCACTTTCTGATTAACGTGGATCACAGCCTTAGTGTAATTTGTACGCTTTGACCAGTTCCGTTTTGGTCCGCGAGTGCCAGGAGTGACCACCGGCATACCATCAAACAACGGAATCACCCAAGTTCTACCCACCTTATAAGCCCCTTTAACTCTGCCCTTGCCCAGAAGGTAACGGACGCGAGTGGCAGAAACACCAAGTAATTCAGCAGCTTGTGCGGTGGAAATCATCATGGGGAGTAAACCATTGCTTTAACGATACTGTTATTTTAACACACTTTTTCGGAAAATGCAATAATTGGGTAAAACTATTGCACTGTCGCTATTTCAGAGCGTGTGGAGAGTGTGGGAGGTGTGGATAGTATTTGATTTATGGGATTTATAGGATTTATGGGAGGTATGGGAAGTGTGGGGAGTGCTGGAAAACTATTGCATTGTCGCCATTTCAAGCAGTGGGGTTAGTAGGGTTAGTGGAGTTTGTGGGATAAAAGGGTTATCAAAAACTATTGCATTATCGCAATTTAAAGGGAAAACTGATCGGTGTAATGGACTAAATGGAGTAATAGAGAGAAGAGGGTGCTGAAAAACTATTGCATTGTCGCCATGCCAAGCAGTAGGGGCAACTGGGATTAGTGGGATTAGTGAGAGGAGTGAGATAAAAGGGTTATCAAAAACTATTGCATTTTCACAATTTACTGCTAATATCATTTCAGGATAATTACCCTCAATAAAAACCTCCCCCATCTCCCCATCTCCCCATCTCCCCATCTCCCCAAACTTCTCACCCTCCCTCTAATTATCGGTATTCAACCTGACTTGATATAAGTGGGTCAGTGCCGTCAGAATAGTGCTGATCAGCTGTTGTGCATTTAAACTGTATAAGCGCCTGAAATCAAATAACAAAGATAGATCCCAGTCCCCTCTAACCTTAGCCAAAAGGCCACGCTACGCGAACAACAAAATAACCTTCAACCGTAAGCATTCAGCAGTCAGTGGTCAGTGGTCAGTGGTCAGTGGTCAGCCAATGGCCAATGGCCACTCAAGTAGCGTGCCCGTAGCGCATAAGCTGATAGCTGATAGCTGATAGCTGAATGCTTACCTTCAACCTCCAACAAACCAACCTTCAACCTCCAACAAACCAACCTCCAACAAACCAACCTTCAACCTTCAACAAACCAACCCTCAACAAACTAATCTTCAACCTTGGCCTTTCGGCCACGCTACGCGAACGAGCACAGTTGATTTAATAACTCTTTTGGAATTGCCTCGAAATTCTCCAACAGGAAATCCATTAAAGCCAGATGGTATAAGGAATCGGCACTGGGAGATTTATAGCGAGGACCTTTGGCCAGCCAGGTATTAACCGCGTAAGTTGAGCGGCAGCAGATGTTACCGATGTCTTCTTGATTGACTTGCCATTTGCGGTAAAACTCCTGGGGGGTCATGGACAGTCGGTAGTTGCTGTATAGGTAGATCAAGATTTCCTCTCGCTCCGTGATGGGACGAGGAATTGAATGTGGGCTTGTGGATTGCCTCTCGGCAATTTGGGCAAGGCGGTCGAGGGCTCGCTGACAGTTAATCAGATGATCTAAGGAGCGTTTTTCTGGCATCATAGAATTACCTCACACATAGTTTGTGATTGGGGATAAAGCCGCGCTTTGTGTGTCAACTTGGAAGCGCGGCTTTTTGTCCAAACAACTTATCGAAATATCGGACATTTTTATTATTACTAATATATCGGAAAATGTCAAGAGTATTTTTTAAAATTGCAACATTTTTTGAAAAATATAATTATTGCCTATAGCGTTTGTATTTGAGATGTAAACATATAATTTATAAAAAAATGTAACAGGGAATAGGGAGTAGGGAGTAGGGAGTAGGGAGTAGGGAGTAGGGAGTAGGGGGAATCAAATTGGGTGCATCTCATATTTGTAAAAAAAATCGGAAGTGTGGGGAGGGTGGGGCGGTAATTTTACCGCGAATTTTTGCCGAATTCCATGCATTGAGATGCACTCATAAAATTGACATTACCTCATCAGCTTGTCGGGTGGGCAAAAACATTTTGGTTCAAAGGATTTTATAGATAATAAAACTTTGCCCACCCTACTTTAATTGGTATTTTTTTTTCACTGTTCCCTGTTCCGCTGTTCCCTGTTCCGCTGTTCCCTGTTCCGCTGTTCCCTGTTCCGTTCCTTTGCTTGCATATTAGTTCTTAAAATCGTTGATAACAAACTTCATTGCCGACGCCTTACTTAGTCAGGGATTATATAAAAAAACTCTCGCCTCAAGGTTAAGAAGGAAATCCCTAGATTAAATTTAGATTAAAAATAGGTAAAATTCACAAAAATGTTATACTTTAGTCAGATAAAATTACACTAAACATTTACATAAAGTTCAAAAACAACTGTTAACCAAACCTTATAATTAAATTTATATAAATACAATCAAAATTTAACCTGGAAATGAAACACTTACTAAGGGAGTTCAGCTAGTTTCAATCATCACGTAAACCTATGCCAATCCTGTTGAAGGTTGGTAAAAATTGCGTCTTAGGTGATAGCTGATAGCACCTAAAGTAGCGTGGAACAGGCTTCTAGCCTGTGATATATCCCATTAGCTGACACAATTTTTTAGGTGCGCTTGACCCATTAAGAATTAAATTCGCGTGATTGTCGCACCTCTAGTTTCTGTGCTTCTAACTCTCTAGATATCAAAACCCTAAATTCGAGAGTTTTAGTATCGTTAATTCCAGGATTTTATGAAATTAAAATGATTTGCATCTTTACCGAAAAAATTGGGTTTAAAGCCCCGTCCTTATAGGACGGCTTGATTTTTTAGCTAAAACTTGACAGTTTTCACAGAGCGTGTTATAATCATATTATAAATAAAAAACTAAAAAGTTAGATAAATACTATCTAAAAATAACTAGGCAACGTAAAAAATATGTATCAGATGCATATTGCTTAATTTGGTCTAACGACTTAAACGTCTATGAAAAAAATTAGATTAAAAAAGTATCTATCTATATAAAAAAAAAGCGATGCAGAGGTGCGACCCGTGGCGAATTTAATTCGCCAACGGAAAGCGCACCTAAGCCTTCACGCGGGGGTTTCCCCCACTCGCGCTTTGCATGGCTGACAAGGTACGGTGGGGCACACCGAAACCTGGGTGATAGACCCTCTACGCTTGGGGAGAGGAGACCTCTATTTTTCCTGGCTCCGGCCTGGTTGAACAAGTCATCTCGTTGAATCAAGAATCCCCGTCCATAAGCGGGCGGGGAGTGTCAACAGCTGATACCTTTGCAGAAGGACCCCAGTCTGGTGCAGACAATGGCAACGGTGAACCGATTTCTGCCAATGGTCGCACCGGTCCGTTTGATGGACAACCTGTTCAAGGCTTTAGTGGTGTTCAGTTTGCTCCTAGTGGGGGTGGCTCTTTTTGGTTCCTATCAGATAACGGTTTTGGAGCCCAACAGAATAGTGCTGATTACCTACTCAGACTCTATCAAGTTAACCCTGATTTCAAGGGTGCAGAGGATGGAGATGGTAGTGTTGAGATTGAAGGCTTTGTTCAACTGTCTGACCCTGATGGCAAGATTCCTTTCAAGATTGTTAACGAAGACAGTAGCGGACGCTTTCTGACACCGCTGACTTTGCTGAAGAAAACTTTGGTGGTCCTGGCAACCTGCGGGTGGATTATGTGTTGCCTTCTCAAAATCTCACTATCACTGAAGCAACGGTTTTCTGGCCGAAAAGTGATGAGGCTTCCTTTGAGCTAGTGGGTGATTTCCCCTTTCCCAGTTCTGATCACCGTTTAGTATATGTTGATGTTGAGGTAGAGCCGACAGTGGTAGATAGTAACTCCAAGGTTGTCACTGGTATTAACTTCCTCGGAGAGGTTAGCTTTAATACTGGATTGCAGTTTGAGAATACAGAAGTTGGCGGTATCTCTGGTTTAGCCTACGATCCAGCTAATGGTGTCTACTATGGTTTGTCTGATGACCACAGCCAAAATACTCCCGCTCGTTTCTATACTATTGATATTGATTTAAGTGATGGTAGTCTAGACGACAGTGATGTAGGGTTTACAGGTGTCACTACTCTACGGAATGCTAGCGGTGAGACTTTCCCAGAACGGAGTATTGATCCAGAAGGGATTGCCTTGACTAGTGCTGGAACCTTGTTTATTTCCTCTGAAGGGGATGCTAGGAATCTTCTTAATCCCTTCGTCAATGAATTCTCTCTAGCAGGACAACAGTTCAATCAGCTGACGGTGCCGGATAAGTTCCTGCCTACCTCAGATGGAACAACGGGCATTCGTAACAATCTTGCCTTTGAAAGTCTGACCATTACCCCAGATGAGCGCTTCCTTTATACCGCAGTAGAGAATGCTCTGATTCAGGATGGCCAGGCTTCGACACTGGAAGACCAAAGCCCTGTTCGGATTCTACAGTACGATTTACAAACTGGGGCACCTGCTCAAGAATTCCTCTACATCACTGACAAAATTCCCAATCAGCCTGACCCTCCTGATAGTTTTGCTGACAATGGTTTAGTAGAATTACTAGCGCTAGATAATAGTGGGACATTACTAGCCCTAGAACGTTCTTTTGCCGTTGGTGTCGGTAATAATCTCAGGCTGTATGAAGTCCGCCTTCAAGGGGCTACAGATATCAGTGATGTTGATAACCTCTTGAGTGACCCCACTGACCCAGATAGTAACCTTTTGGAGGTTGAGCAAGTTGCTGAGAAACGGTTACTATTGGATTTCGATGACTTAGGCATTCGTCTGGACAATAGTGAAGCGATCGCATTTGGTCCAACCTTACCTGATGGCAGACAATCCCTAATTGTTGCTAGTGATAACAATTTCAATGACAGCCAGATTACCCAATTCCTAGCATTTGGGTTAGACCTTGATACTATTCAATCCCCGACAGCAATAGTAGAAACCACCTCCGAGATTAACGGTACTCAAGGGGCTGACCAGTTGATTGGAACTGTTGATGCTGATCTGATCAATGGCTTTGGTGGAAATGATACCATTGCTGGGGCATTGGGTAATGATATCCTATTTGGTGGCAATGGTGATGATATTCTACGGGGAGATAGCAATAGCAAGGCCCCAGGTGGTAAGGCTGGTGGCGATGATATTATCTACGGTGGTTCAGGAAGCGATCGCATTGGCGGGAAATCCGGCAATGACTCCCTCTATGGTGGCTTCGGAGATGATCAACTCTGGGGTGATGCTGGGGATGACCTATTAAGTGGTGGTCTCGGTAATGATACTCTGACTGGAGATAACTTCTCTAATGGTAGTGGCAGTGATACCTTTGTGCTAGAGATTGGGGAAGGTACTGACACGATTACAGACTTCGAGCTGGGCACTGACTTCATCGGTTTAGCCAATGGTTTGAGCTTTGGTGGTGTGTCTATCGACTCCGATAGTAATAATTCTCTAATTAATGTTGGGGATGAAACCCTAGCAGTAGTGCTGGGAGTAGCAACCCTTGCTGAAAGCGATTTCGTTATTTTATAGCAATTCTAAAATTAGGGAGTAGGGGAATAGGGAGTCGGGAGTCGGTAGTGGGGGTAAGAAAATTAAATGTACCTCGTAAGTATGGGAAAAACTATAAAAATGTGTTCCATTTCCGCATCTTCCCATACTTCCCACACTTCCCACTGTTCCCTGTTCCTTAAAATCAAAAAATTGTGTAATTAAACTATTTTATAAATGCTATAAAAATGATTAACTGTTAAAGTTAATTTTTTGCTGATTTGATATTTATTGATTTTTATTTTAATAACATAACTATAAATTGTATTGAATCAATAATGTAGCAATACGTGTCGTAATTTTGATAATTTTTGAGGTCATATTGCCTACTCCCTACTCCCTGCTCCCTGTTCCCTTTGCTATGAGTTTATACTCCTAAATTTTAGAGCTTTTAATTCAAAGGGTAAGATCTCAGGATTAGGAAGCGGAAAAGTGAGTGTGAAGAGCTTTGGCCAAGAGGGTAAGACCCTACACCCACCCGAATTTGGATCCAAACCCAAACCTGTAGCTACTCGTGTAAATTTTAAGTAAAGCTGATGTAACAAAAAGAGCAAATTATGTAAGATTATGTAAAGTTTACTATAGTATGATCTTTTATAGTATAGTTTTATTGAAAACCAAAAAGCTATTGAGTCAAGTAACCTATGGCTCAATTAGTCTGACGGATAGCATCTACTGGTAAGTTAAAGCTACCCAGATTCCTTTGGTCATCTCTGAAGACGGTGCTTAGCCAGCGGGCATATATAGCCCAGCTGCTTATATCAAAGACAAATGATTTGTAAGCATTCAGCTATCAGCTATCAGTTATCAGCTGATGGGGGGCTATGGGCACGCTACTTGATGTGCTGATGGGCTATGGGCACGCTACACCAAACAGCTTTTGAATAAGCTATGCAGCGCGGTCTTGGGAAGGCAGTGCGGTCTTGGGGAGGCAGCGCGGTCTTGGGGGTTTCCCCCATGAGCGACTGCCGTTCCCCCAGCAACTGCCGTGGTTTCCCCCATGAGCGACTGCATCAAGACAACAGGTAAGCATTAGTTTAATAGTAACGAAAGTCACAGGTTAGAAGCCTGTGCCACAAAGCTGACGGCACCTCAAATAGCGTGAGCTTTTAGCTCACGGCTGACGGCTGAATGCTTACAATGATTTGGATTTAGTTTGCTAATCGAAGAGTATCAAATCCAAGACAGTAAAATTCAATAAAACCTTAAGTCGGTGTTGCTGAACTAGTGATTGCAATGAAATCAGGGAAAGGGTAAAATCTACTTGATAATGAATCGAAGATCAGCTTAGGTAGACTCCGTTGAACTCCAGACCAAGGTTATGGGTAACTAGATAAATAAAGTCCGTATTGATGTGGCTGGATTATCAAGTTAAATCCTCATACCCGAAGGGAGTCAAGGTGATAGCTATCATCATGGTAGCATCATGCTAGTCATAAGCCTAGTATGAGTGGGTAATTCCATTGGCTGTTCTTTTTGAATTAGTTCAGACTCAATGGGATGTTCCGTTCGCGAATGCAGATCAGATTGAGCAAATAGCTTATTCAATAACGTTCAATAAAGCACAGATAGCTTGCTATTATATTGCTGTTATATTGCTGTTATATTGCTGTTATATTGCTGTTATATTGCTGCTATCAGTGTTTGCGTTATTCAGCCATCGCCACACTATCTCCAGGTTAAAGGTTAATTATTAACACTAGCTGTAGAGTCCAGACGCAACCCCTAACTAAGTAGGTAGGAAATTAACGTAATAGGCTGAGGTTTAACTGTTGATTCTCAACAATTAACCTGAAGGACAGTCAACACTATAAAACCTTAGCGCTAACGCTACTAACCTACCTATTTAATGGAGCAAAAAAACCCTAATAATTAAGTCCTAATAAATTAGTTTAATTCTTGATAATCAAGAAAATATTAGGCATTTTAATATTCGCGAAGCGGTTCCTTTGGAACAGGGTAATGAGTACATAATTATTGCTATAAAACTTTAAATAAGTTGATAGCTAATAGCTGATATGGGTACTCGCCATCTACTATCTAGGAGAAATTTGTGGCAGATATATTAGAGAAAATTGGCAGCTTTTCTAGTGAGATGGGGGCTGAAATTACCGCCTACGACCCCATATCTCAAGAGTTATTTGTAGTATCTGGTGGAACTGAGGTGCAAGTGCTAGACCTCAGTGATCCCACCAATCCAACTGAGGTAATACCACCCATTGATATTGCTTCTTTGGTACCTGACATTCACGGAGCAAATAGCGTAGCCTATAGCAATGGTTTACTGGCGCTAGCGTTAGAAGCTAGCACCTCTACTGATCCAGGTAAGGTAGCAATTATAGATATTGCTGCTTATAAGAACAATCCGGCTGACCCCAATGCCCTGAAGGTAGTGCAAGCGGGGCCCCTACCCGATATGCTCACCTTTACCCCTGATGGCACCAAAATACTGGTTGCTAATGAAGGAGTAGCGGATGATGGCATTGATCCTGAAGGATCGATCAGTATTATTGATGTGTCGAGTGGGATAGCAACTCTAACCCAAGACAATGTCGCCACAGCAGACTTCAGCGCCTTCAATGGTCGTGAAGCGGAATTCCGGGCAAAAGGTGTACGTATTTTCCCAGACAAGACTGTTGCTCAGGATGTGGAACCAGAGTTCATTGCTGTCTCAAGCGATGGTACTACAGCTTTTGTCAACCTCCAGGAAAACAATGCCTTTGGGGTGGTAGACCTGGAGTCCGCTACAGTAGTGGATATCCTGCCTTTGGGTGTGAAAGACCACAGCCAAGGTCAGCCCACCCTAGAGCTATTTGAGTTCAATGACTTGCCTGTACTTGGCACTACCGAAGGGGGTCAAGAGATTAAACTGGGCGGACTGTCTGGCTTATTCTACGAAGGGACGGATGCAGCAACTGGCAACTTGAAGTTTGTCACGGTTCCTGACCGGGGACCCAATGGCAAACCCACTGATGTGGATGGAGATGGGAGTAAGGAACGACCCTTTGCCTTACCGGATTACCAAGCTCGGGTGATCCGCTTTGAGTTAAATCCCAGCTCTGGCGAGATCACCATTACCGAAACCATTTTCTTGACCCGTCAAGATAGCACCACACCAATCACAGGACTACCCAATATTGCCGGGGTGGATGAAGAACCAGTAGACTTATCTGGCAATTTGCTGCCCTTAGATGAGTTTGGTGCTGACCTGGAAGGGGTAGTAATCGCTGCTGATGGCACCTTCTGGATGGTGGATGAGTACCGTCCAGCTATCTACCACTTTGATGCCCATGGTGTTCTGATTGACCGCTTTGTTCCCCAAGGAACAGCTGCCTTGGCTGGTGCAGCAGCGGGAACCTTTGGCTCTGAGTCCTTACCTGAAGAGTACGCCAATCGCCGCCGTAACCGTGGCTTTGAGGCCGTAGCTCTGGATCCAGACGATAATATCCTCTACGCCTTTATTCAAACTCCTTTACAGAATCCAGACCGTGCTACGTCCAATAGCTCGGATGTGATTCGCATTCTCGGAATTGATACTACCACAGGTAATGCCGTTGCCGAGTATGTTTACTTGCTCGAAGACCCTGCTTTCCGTAGTGGGGGACGAGTAGATAAGATTGGTGATGCGGTATACGCTGAGGATGGAAAATTATTTGTCATTGAGCGAGATTCAGCAGTTGGTGATACAGCAAAGAAGTTCATCTTCCAAATAGACCTGACAGCAGCCACTAATTTGCTTGCTCCCGATGCCCCCACACTACCCACTGACTCTACTTTGGAGCAGCTGAGTGCAGATGACCTAGATGCTCTTGGGATTCAGGCGGTCAATAAGATTAAGGTGACAAACCTGCCTTCGATTGGGTATCTCGCTGGTGATAAACCAGAAGGTCTAGCGCTACTGGATGATGGCAAACTGGCTGTACTCAATGACAATGACTTTGGAGTACTCGATCAGCAGATTCCGGTGGATGGCTCGGTTCCTCTGAATCCCAATCTAACTCCTGTGCTCTTAGGTCTGATCGACCTGGGTGAGAACAATGCCCTGGATGCCAGTAATGAGGATAATGGCATCAACATCCAAAATTGGCCCGTTTTCGGTCTATACCAACCGGATGGGATCGCATCCTTTGAGGCAAACGGTCAAACCTACTACGTCACTGCCAATGAAGGGGATATCAGGGATGAAGAGGAACGGATTGCAAACTTGACCCTCGACCCAGAGGCCTTTCCCGATGCTGAAACCCTACAACCAGAGTCTCAACTGGGTCGTTTGAGAATATCTACCATTGATGGGGATTTGGATAATGATGGTGATTTTGACCAGCTATTCTCCTACGGTGGGCGCTCCTTCTCAATTTGGGATGAGTTTGGCAACCTAGTGTTTGATAGTGGTGATGACTTTGAACGAATTACAGCTCAGCAAGTTCCTGAACTATTTAATTCTAGCGGCACTCCTGATACTTTTGACGACCGCAGTGACAATCAAGGACCAGAACCGGAAGGAATTGTCACCGGGGTCATTAATGATCGCACTTACACGTTTATCGGCCTCGAACGAATAGGTGGCGTGATTGTCTACGATGTCACTAATCCCACGGCTCCTGAATTTGTCCAATATCTGCCCAATGATAATGGTGGCAATCCAGATGATCCAGTAGACCGTGAGCCTGAGGGGCTAACATTTATTCCTGTAGAAGACAGCCCCAATGGTGAACCCCTGCTGATAGTGGCTCAAGAAGCCAGTCAAACCATTACTGTATTTTCAGTTAACCCCGGTCCGGGAACCCCATTAGATGATGAACTAGTTGGTACCGAAGCTGATGAGACAATCATTGCCGGAGCTGGCAATGATCTAGTTGCTGGTGGTAATGGTAATGATACTATCTTTGGGGGTAATGGAGATGATGTGTTACGAGGTGACTTCAACAGCCGTTCCTCTAGCAGTACCCTTGGAGGGGATGATGTGATTTACGGGGGTGCTGGAAGCGATCGCATTGGTGGAAAAGCCGGTAATGATTCCCTGTTTGGTCAGAACGGTGATGACCAAATCTGGGGTGATGCTGGGGATGACCTACTGCGGGGTGGTCTTGGCAATGATACCCTATTTGGTGATAATGGCTCTGGTGGTTATGGTAGTGATACCTTCATCTTGGCCGCTGGTGAAGGAACTGATAAGATTGGGGATTTCCAAGTCGGTGAAGACTTCATTGGTTTAGCAGACGGGTTAACCTTTGGTCAGTTATCTGTTACTCAGGAAGGCAACAAGGCTGTGATTAGCTCCGGTGATGAAACCTTGGCAATCCTGAATCAGGTGCAGGCTGAAACCCTGATCGATAATGCTGCTACGACTTTTGTATTGGTTGGTTAAGGTAGAGCAGTTTAATGTTGAAGGTTTAATGTTGAAGGTTTAATGTTGAAGGTTTAAGGTTGACGGTTTAAGGTTGACGGTTTAAGGTTGACGGTTGTTTGCCCTTGGCTTTTGGTGTAGGGTAGGTTGTCTGTCAGAATGCAGAATGTAGAATGTAGAATGTAGAATTGATAATTTGGAATTCTACATTCTACATTCTTAATTCAAAAATGTTGTTCGCCCTTGGGGTTTGGTGTAGGGTAGGTTGTTTGTCAGAATGCAGAATGGTGAAGGCAGAATGGTGAATTCTAAATTCTAAATTCTAAAATGTTAAAGGTTTAAAGTTTAAAGTTTAACGTTGACGGTTGACAGGTTACTGTTAACCGTCAATTTTCCTTGAAAGGCTTAGTAATGTAGTGATTCTAGCGGTTGACTACCCATGATTGATTTCACAGTTGCTATCTGTACCTATAACGGCGAAACTCGTCTACCTCAGGTTTTAAAACGATTACTGTATCAAATTAAAACCGACCATTTTGCTTGGGAAATTCTGATTATTGACAATAACAGCACTGATAATACCAGCAAAATTGTTGAGGAGTATCAATCCCATCCAGGAGCTTATCCTATTCGATATTACTTTGAACCAAAACAGGGGATAGCATTTGCTCGACGCCGTGCTATCCAGGAGTCTAAAGGTGACTATGTCGGGTTTTTAGATGATGATAATCTCCCTACGCCTGATTGGGTTAGTGCTGCTTATAATTTTGGTAATTACCATCCCCAAGCTGGTGCTTATGGTAGTCAAATTTATGGAGAGTATGAAGTTAAACCACCGGAAAATTTTCAGCGAATTGCTTGTTTTCTCGCTATCATAGAACGAGGTCAAGAGCCATTTTGTTATCAGCCTCGTCAAGGGTTATTTCCTGTCGGTGCCGGGTTAGTGATTCGTAAGCAAGCCTGGTTAAATAATGTGCCTGACCAGCCTTGGCTCAAGGGGGTGTGTGCGACATCCCTATCTGCTAAAGGAGAAGATATAGAAACCTTGTCCTATATTCAAAAAGCGGGTTGGGAAATTTGGCATAACCCTCAAATGTGTATTGAACATCAAATCCCAAAATGGCGTTTGGAAAAAGACTATTTATTGAAATTATTCCGAGGTGTTGGGTTAAGTCGGTATCCCACTCGCATGTTGCGCTTTCAACATTGGCAAAAGCCTATCATGATTCTAGTTTACCTAATCAATGATTTGGGCAAGACTATGCTTCACCTGATTAGATATCGCCAACACCTCAAGACAGATTTAGTAGCAGCTTGCGAACTGGAACTTTTTTTGAATAGCTTGTTTAGTCCATTTTATCATTGGATTTTTTGGAATCAGTAATTAATGAATCATAAGGCAAAATGCTGGCATGTATGAATAGGGAATAGGGAATAGGGAATAGGGAATAGGGAACAGAGTGTGGGGAGAGGGGGTAGTGTGGGGAGAGGGGGGAGAGCGAAGAAGTAGTTTTCGATAATTGGGTATAGTTACAAACATTTTTTTACTCCCGACTCCCGACTCCCTACTCCCGACTCCCTACTCCCTACTCCCTACTCCCTTTGCTATATAACTAACTAATTTAATTGGCCTCTAAAAATTCCTGTTTAAATTGGTAAAATTTAATTTTAGCATAAATATTTTTCAAGTGCTTCTTAACCGTGTTGAGAGTAATGAGCAATTCATCAGCAATCTCCTGATAGCTGTAATCAGCACGACGCAGTAACCAAACTTCGGCCTCACGAGGAGTCAAGTCATATTTATTCACCTCTGCGATCGCAAAACTCTCAGCATATTGATCGTGATTTTCTAGTGTTACTAAAATGCAGGGATTTTCAAAGGAGTCTAAGGTGAGCTTAACGGCTCGAATCCGAAAAGATGTTGAGGGATCAGTAATAATTTCAGACTCGATAATTATTGACTGATTTGGATATAACTCACAGCTGTCGAGCACAGCTTGGCAAACACGCCTGATTTCTTTGGGAACAACGTTAGATTTTGACCTATCCACTGCCAGTTGAGCACAAATAAAGCGACCATAGCAATTGCTATGAACTAACTCTCCCTGAGCGTTCAGAATCAAGACACCATCCATTAATCCTTCTACTACCCCTTGTAAGAGAACACCGTTAAACTGTCTTGCCTGAGTATTCATCCTCTAGACCTATGTGAACGTTACGAATCTGCAACAGAGCAGGTCCCTACTACAGGTACCTACTACAAGTCCCTACTACAGGTTCCTAATACAATCCATAGGTGTAGAGGCTTTGAGCTTATGCAGTAGCTTATGCAGTTCTGGTATCACTAGTTCATTTGAGGGCGTCAGTGTTGAGTTGTAAGCATATGCGCTACGCGCAGGCTACGCCAACAGCGGTCAGCGGTCAGCGGTCAGTGGTCAGCGGTCAGTGGTCAGCGGTCAGTGGTCAGCTGGGACAGGCTTTGGCCTTGGCCTTTGGCCACGCTACGCGAATGGCCACGCTGTGCGAACGACGCATCGGACCTAACCCATAAGCTGATAGCTGATAACTGATAGCTGATAGCTGATAGCTGATAGCTGATAGCTGATAGCTGATAACTGATAGCTGATAGCTGATAGCTGATAGCTGAATGCTTAGCTCAGCACTAGTGTCATTCATTTAAAATCTAGAAACTGAGTTAGAAAAGGTAGTATAAAAATACTCAGAAGGATAATGACAATCATGAATAACTTTAATGTTAAGCTATCTTCCTGTTCGAATTCATTCCCTGTCGAGTTAACGATGTTTTGAAAAATCGAATTATCTAAGGGCTTCTTCCACCATGGTCTTTTTTGTCTTTTTCGTGGATGTTTTTCTGTTTGAGTCATTGGCACTTGGGTATTAGTATTCGTAAGTTTTGATATTAGCTTAGTCATGGAATAGATCTTATTCAAAATCACTCCTACCTTAAAGAATATTTTTGGAGAGCGAAACTATAGTAAAACCAAACTAGTATTGACGGCAAAAACCACGGAATCAATACTAATGCGGAGATATAAACCTGCAATACAAATAATCCGTATATTCCTGTTATACTTCCCAATGTTAATACCTGTTCATGTCGCTGTAGTAAGGTTTTTTTGACCAGGATAATAGTAGTCCATTTTCCTAGGAATGCCCCTAGCAAAATAACCCAATGATCAGGAATCAAAACTACCCGATGCTGCCGGATTATATGGTGAACCATATAAGCAAATACTTCTCCTCTAGTTAATACTTCGAGGCACTGCTTTAGATCCTGTTCAACAGGTTGATAGTAATGGCACCAATAGCCAGCAACTGACGGAAAGTAAAAGTCATCTTCGGTGTCATTGTAGTCACCATGGGTGATGATAACAACTTGCTGCATCACATGCTGTTGGAGTTCTGGATTAGGCACAGGAAAATTGAGAAGTTCCTTAGCTGTAATAGATTTGTAGACTTGTCTAGGAGGAATAGAAAAGTCAATAATGGAAGCTAGTCCAAAAGGATGAGCAGATTGATTGAAAGGAATCAGCCCTTGATTGTGAGTCTTTCCTGGCTTTAGATAATCACTAACTTGGGACTGAAAATCTACTGTACTGTTTAATGTTGGCTGGGGTAAACTATCTGAAGATGACTGGTGATTGAGCAGATGAGCTACTGCTAGCTGATAGGCAAACGGACATGACTCGTCGATACAGGTGGGATCTAGAGGCTGTTCAATAGTCCAAGGCTCAAATTCTATGTATCCTTCTAAACTCCATTTGCGACTAGCGACTTTATCTTGTTTATCTGTTGCTAGCACAAACCAAGTATTCTGCTTTTCCACAGCAGATCGAATCGCTTGATCAAGGTTTTCGTATCTAGGTTGGTAGATATGCCGACTGTAGTAAATGCCGATTACTTGAGCATTCAAGGCGTATAGGTGTCTTACCAACTTGGCTAAGTATTCGGAATCAATCAACTTACCTTGTGTGCTTTCTATTGCTTCATCAGCTTGATCTAGAGATTCCTGATCGATGGCAACTAACAAAACAGGCGCTAAGGTATGCTTTGGTAATTGATTCGTCAAATTACGATAGACAGCTTGAACAAACGCTCGGATGTCGAACAATAATTCGACTTGAATAGCTGGGATGACGCTCAGCAGTAAAACTGTTCCCAATGCGATCGCTTCTGGTCTTGTTGGTAACCACTGCTGCAGCATTTTCTTCCAATCAAACCGCTCAATGCGATAGGGAATCAAACCGGGAGGATTAAATAAAGAGGGAAGCAGATAGGCAGAGGGATAGGCAAATTTCTCTACGGATTGGAGATGTTGACAGGCTTCGAGTAGTGCATCGTAAACATCTCTATGGTCAGCTAGGGGCTTACAGAACTGCTGGAGAAAACTCTGAGCCACATCATTGCGAATGGGTTCCCGCATCACTATTACCTGTAACCCAAGTTTAATCAGAGAGTTAGCAATGCTCAGACCACTGCAGGAGTTGAAAATGGCCAGCTGCAATCTATGTTCCCTAGCTTGAGTTAATTTTTCTTCGAGTTCACTAATCGACAGGGATATATTCGGAGCGATCGCAAGTCTTCCTCCTGTGGTTGTGGTTTCATCGCTATGTCCAGCAAAGAACAGCACATCCCAGCCTCGTTGATCACAGATGGCATTAGCAATTTTGGTTTTGATATCGATATGGTTTTCATGGGGTTGCCAGGTTACTCGCTCGACCTCAGCAATAGACTTAAGCGATCGCACAGCTTTCCAATCGTCCTGCAACGGTAGTCTGGGATCATCTCCGAAGATAGCTAGAATACGGGTTTTTCTACGGTGCGCGTTTCCTAGCGCTTTGAAAAAGCGCGGGGTCGCACCGCAAGCTGTCAGGGGCTTAGTACAAGCAATGGGATCCGGATTATCCATAGCGCTTCTGAAAATGCGAACCCTCCCCAGGGGTGTGCCTTCAGGAGCAAGTTCCCAAGTTTCCCATGGTAACCGTTCCATTTCTATAGAGTCACAAGCTACGAAAATATCAACACTTGGGTGAGTACCAATCCCCTTGCCGTCTTCCGATATCACTTGAGCAACACGAGTCAATTCGTCTCGAATCCGCTGTTGAATCTTACGAACGTTTCCTTCTCCTAACCAACGCTGGAAAGCATTGAGGAACTCTCTTTCTGCCTCCATCAAATCATAACATCGGTCACCTGAACCAGGATTAATTCTGCCACTATCTCCTATAGGTTTCACTGACGGGAATTCGTAAAACCTAGTGTAGCGCTGTCGCCATCGTTGATAACATCTTTGTATTTCCTTGCAATAGTTCAGGCTGGCAGATAGCTGCCTTCTCCTATCATCCCATAGCAGCAAAAAGAAACAAGAATTATCATCTGTTTTATACCAAATTTTTATTTCAAAAACCGTAGTCATTTCCCAAAATAATCCTCGGATATATTTACTATTTTTACCTGTCACATTTTATGAATGTACTACTCCCTTTTTAATAAATAACTTAAAATGCTGTTTAACTAGGCTGGAATGCATAAGGAGATAAGGTCTGTGCTGAGCTATCCGGTGGGATAATGGTCACAACAAATTTTTCATCTGAGCGTCCTTCCACACGGGCAAACAGAAATGGATCATCAAGCCCTGATACAGGCTCATGTATAATAGACCTTAGATTGCTAACTTGTAGCTTGAATCCATCAGGTAAAGGAGTACCCAGCTGGGTTCCTAAAATTACCAGCAATGACCATTTTGGTGGAGGAATTGGAGAGTCAATCGCCCAGGTTACCGCACATAGTCGTAAAGCAATTTCACCTAAATCAATGTCCTGATAGGATCGACCTGGTTCGGGAGGAATGTCCATTCCTTGATATCTAAGCTCGTTAATCACATTCTCGAATTTATCAATTGACCGAAATACCGATAAATTACCAGTAAGGGTTTGAGGGATAAACAATCCTAAACCTTGGGCAAATTCATCTAATTTCCCCTCCAACCATTGTTGTGTATTGATAGCCTTTTGAGTTAGGATAGTAAATACTTCTGTAATCCGAATCGAAAGGGACGTTGTTCTCTGTGGAGTTAGTTGCCATTGATATAATAAATCCAGTAATTCAGGACTTTGGAGTATAGTCAGCCCTTGCTCCCAAGTTAACGTTTGCCAAAGAGTTTGCTCAGGATATTGTAGGCGTTCTAATAATGTTTCTAATGTTTCCAAGTCAGGTTTGTTAACAGATAGCCTAGGGAGGTAATTAGGGGAAATTACTGGTAGCTTAATGACAGCGGAATCCAAGAAACGTAAATAAAATAGTAGGTGATTTGGCTCAGGGTCAAACAATGACAGAGGTAAACTATAGTTCCAATCAACTTCAGGATGTAAATTACAAAGTTGTCGATAATTAACCAGTTCGTCGTAACGGATAAAGCCTCGAATAATAGCAGTTTCTAGCTCTTCTTGCACTTCAATCACAACATAGAAATGAGCAGCAAATTCTGGTAAATCAATGGCGGCTATCGGTACAGTTACCACTTCATCAATTAAACTCTCACTGGTAATTAAACAAAGCTTAAATTCGCCTACTATAAGATTACATACCGCTTCAATCACATTAGCGTATTTAGGTTGTTGTAAAGAACAACAATTCTGAGATATCAGGATATTAGCTAACTTTTCCTCTAACCATTGTGTAAAACTAAGTAATGCTAGTCCATTCAGATAGGTTTGCCATTGGCGTGCTTCTGAGATGACTTGATTACTCATTTGTACTGCTTGCTCAAACTGTTCGGACTCCAACCAAATACATTCTGGTTGCACAAGCCTGAGGTCGGTGGAATTAACAGAATAACTAGTCATGATTTTCCTGCTTCGCTTTCTCAAGGTAGCGGCATAGTCGCTGGGTATATAGGCTATTAGTAGAACACTTTTTCCCTGTCATGATTTCTGCAGCTGCTTCTTGGAAGACTTCAGCATCCACGAAAGCTTCTAGGTGTTCCATCAGGTTTCTGAAATAGTCTGGATCCCTAGACATATTTGCTAGATTAAACTGATGTGCTGCATGGGAGATAATGTGGAAAAGTTTGTCTATTGTCCAAAACCGCACCCGATTGAGCAGATCCTTTGGATTTAGCACCCGGCTCACTTGGGACTGATTGGTCATTCCTAAAATAGAGGCAATCTCGGCTTGAGATTTACCATGACAGTAGATCAGTTCAAGACCTGGTATAACCTTTGATGCAAAACGGGCATAACTTCGACTGCGCTCTAGCTTGGTAATGCGGTCAGTTAGCCCTTGCTCTATCCCCAAATCCAAACAAGCTATGAGTTGCTGACCACAGAATTGCTGTAATTCTTGTCGTGCGATCGCATCTAAAGTGTTGGTAAAATTTCGGTCTGGTAACTCTCGGTTCCGTCCAGTATCCGGATCCGACACCTCTAGGGGTTCCGATGGCGGAAATCCGCTGCGAATCCATATGTCATATTGCCGTAGCAGTCTGGCTAGATGTTTGAGTTCATCCCTCAGCTGTACTAGAGAGTTGACAATTACCGATTTTTCCTGCAAGAGGTGGCTCATTTCTTCAAGTTGAGCCTGGGTGGGATCGGGACAACGTCTAGCTTTTTTTCCTGGCTGTTGGCGTCTGTCCCGACGGTAGACCCCATGAAAGGCTTCTAGAATATTGCGATCGCGTGGCAATAGTTTTTCAAATTGTGTCGGTCTAGCTCGATTCAGCAGCGCCCAGTCACTGAGCAAACAAAGTCCCCGCTCCGATAAGAAGTCTTTGAGTTTGGGATTTTGTTTGGTTTGATAGTAGACCCAATCATCTAACCTAGACTTGGATGGGGAATTCAGATTATATTTTCGTAATACTTCAACGGTAAAAAATTGGTAATCGGTTTTTTTGGTTTCCCTATCGCCATTCAGGATAAGTTGAGTTATACCATCCTGATCTAAGATGATTAGCACTTTTCCATCATCATCAAGCACAAATGGCAGCAAATCCCGATAGGTGAAGTGATGGCTAGCGCTATATAAACTAGCGAGTTTCTTGCAAGCTTTCAGGATTGGGTAAGAGACATAGCAACGAAGACAAAGTCCTGCTCTAGCACGACTTATGGGTGACCCAGACGCCTCAGGGTGAAACCAGGCGTATAGGGAGGTTTGAATGTCCCGATGCTGCTCCACCGACAAATGCGTTCGCGAAGCGGTTCGATGTTCCGTTCGCGTTTCTGGAGCATCTAATTCTAGACACTTCTGTTGAAAAAACTCCCATGCCAGCGGTAGTAACAGTTTTTTGTAACCACACCCAACACTAGCAGGATCAAGTCTTAAAATTTCCCAATATCTCGATAGAGGCACCATCCTTACACTTTTGCTTAGCTGTGCCATATTGTCTCATACAGATTTTTAGGTTCGCAGTACCCAAACGGGTAATTTTTTCCAAAAGATGATATGGTAAAATGAAGCTTTTTTTGGCCACAAGATAAAGACAAAGTGTAAGCATTCAGCCGTCAGCTATCAGCCGTCAGTCATTGGCCTTGGGCTGATAGCTGATAGCTGATACCTGACGCCAAAGTTGAGATCAAGTTCCGTTAATCACTTATCAAATAGTCCCTGGATTTTTGGGTCAGGGTAATCCCTAATGGCTAATCATTATTGCTAGCATTTACTAGTTTAATGAGGTACAAATAAAAATTTCCTACTCCCGACTCCCCACTCCCGACTCCCCACTCCCGACTCCCGACTCCCGACTCCCGACTCCCCACTCCCCACTCCCGACTCCCGACTCCCTACTCCCCACTCCCTAATCCCCACTCCCTGTTTCCTAAAACCAAGAATAAAAGTACCTCACATGACCGATAAATTACCACCAATTTACTTCTACATTCCTCAGGGTTTATGGCCGGACACCATGCCCAAAAGTGCCGATGAGAACTGGAAAGGCTTTGGGATTGGTATTTATGCCTGGACTTTACAAACCTATCTGCGCCTGAAAGCCGATGGTTTCCCTTGCGAACTAGTAGCAGAATTGCCCAGAGAGGGGATTGTCCTGATCCACCGCAATTGTTTACGAGCTCACAAAGACCAGCTCAAGCCAGGACCAAAGTTATTGCTGATTTGTATTAAAGCTGAACAAATACCCTATCCCTATGCTCAACTCCATGTGGTACAAAATCCTCTGGAAACAATGCATCTGCGTAATAGTTACTACTTACCCCACTGGACTCAGCCAGGGTTAATTCAGCGCCATCCAGCACGATGCGATCGCTTTGAAACCATCGCCTTCTTTGGTCATGAAAATAATATAGCGCTAGAGTTAAAGCATCCCTCCTGGCAACAACAACTCCAAGCACTAGGGTTATCTTGGCAACCAGTAATCAATAGCAATCGTTGGCATGACTATAGCAACCTAGACAATCGCTGGCATGACTACAGTCAGATTGATGCTATTGTGGCTGTGCGTAGCTTTGAGGGTCACACAGGCTGCCTCCACCGCAATTACCTGACCAAACCAGCTACCAAACTCTACAATGCTTGGCTAGCAGGGGTTCCTGCTATTCTCGGATGTGAAGCTGCTTATCAAGTAGAACGCTATAGCCCACTAGACTATCTGGAAGTGGCTACCCCTAGCGCGTTAATTTCAGCCCTTAAGCGGTTAAAAGAAGAGCCAAATTTACGTAGCGCTATGGTTAAAAATGGTAGAATTCGTGCCAAAGCGATCACCCCTTCAAGTACTACGAAGAAGTGGCGTTATTTCTTAGAAACTATTGCCTTACCTGCCTATGATCGTTGGTGCAATCAATCTCATTGGTCTCAACAGATTACCTTAAGGCAGAGTTATCTTGGCTTCCAGGGAAATCGAGTTAAAGATAAACTAACAAGAGTTTTATTGGCTAGCAACAATTCCAGATAAAAGTCGATGGTAAATGTTTTTTTTTCAATGGGTTTGGTATCATTATTATATAGCAGTTATAAATTCGTTGATGTACTTACACTGCTGTTTTTTAGGGAGTAGGGAGTAGGGAGTAGGGAAGTAGGAAGTAGGGAGCAGGGAGTAGGGATTAGGGAAGTAGGGAGTAGGGCTTTTTTAACAACAAATAGTTTCACCTATCATTGTAAAACGCTATACTTAGACTAGATACTAACCCAATAGTAATTATTAACCATTTCTAACTATGGTTCAAGCAGTATCCAAACTATTAACCTTTGACGAATTCTTAGAACAGTACCCAGAGGATGGAGGAAACTATGAACTTCGCCAGGGTAGAATTGTAGCTATGCGTCCCACCGGTTTACACGAACAAGTAGCAGCTCTCATTGCCAGAAAGATAGATGTCGAAATAGAGAGACTTTCACTACCCTACTTTATTCCTCGAACTTGTCTTGTCAAACCCTATCAACAAGGAGAAGGCTATTTACCAGATATCATTGTCTTGGATAAACAAACCGTTGTCGAAGACCCCTACTGGCAAAAAGCGATGCAGCGCGGTCTTGGGGGTCCCCCCCATGAGCGACTGCATCAAGACAAGTCAAGTATCTCAATCGGTAAATCAGCTAAGTTAATCGTGGAAGTGGTTAGTACCAACTGGCAAGATGACTATCTAACCAAACTGGCTGAATATGAAAAATTTGGCATTCCAGAATACTGGATTGTTGACTATAAAGCCCTGGGAGGAACCCGATACATTGGGTCTCCTAAAATTCCTACAGTTTGGATATACGAGTTAGCTGATAATGAATATAAAGAAGGCAAAACCTTGACGGGATGTGATTCTATTGAATCACCAACTTTCCCAGAACTAAAACTGACTGTTGAGCAGCTGGTCAAGGCCGGAACATTATAATTATGTAAGCATATGCGCGTAGCGCATATGCTTACATAATTTTTCCCTCAGTAATGGATATAATTTTTATCTCAAGGATGGATATAATTTACTTAATCTTTATCAAAAAGAACTAGTTTTATTCAGTTTCTTTATAAAAAATTCCCAGTTTTTTGGCTAAAGTAATCCTGATATGTATTGCAGCCAAAAAAAAGCGCGATTATGCTTGAGTCACTCCCAAGCTCTACCAAGGCGCAGAAAAATGTTCTGACAGATGGGCAATTAACTTGTACCTACCAAGAACTTCCAGAGGTCTTTGAAGCTCTCCAGCAGTATTTTGACCAACGGGGAATTAGCATTACCGATTGCTTTGCCCTCGAATGTGATAATACTGTATCCAGTGCCCTAGTCCTGTTATATCTACTGGAGAGAGGTTACCGTTTTCTACTGTTACCCCAGGAAGTCAACCCACCCCAAGTGCTTGGCTCTAAGCAATCTCTGCCACGATTCTGCCGATACAAGATTAGGACTGGAAGCTTTACCGACAAGCCAAAAGCCCCTAATTTTAGATATCCTGAGCAGTTTGTGGATATTGTTGAAAACGAGGATTGGATTGGCGATGGCCCTTCGGCCACTGCCGAATGCGATCGCATTGGGATAAATCCCATTCAGGAAAATAATCCTAGTCGAAAACTATATATAAGGACATCGGGAAGTACAGGAAAACCCAAAATAGCAGTCCATTCCCATGATAAGCTACTCAGAAACGCACTCAACTGCTTGCAACGACTGGGTCTTAAACAGGATGACCGCATAGCGATTCCGGTACCAATTTATCATATGTATGGTTTGGGGGCGGCGTTTCTGCCAGGTGTGATGGCGGGAGCATCTATCGACTTACAGAAGAATTCCAACTTGCTCAAGTATATGCAGCGGGAACGAGACTTTAATCCCAATGTTGCCTTCATGACACCGATGTTTTGTGAAACATTGCTCAAGGGACGTAAGACTTCTAGGAAATACAACCTTACCGTAGTGGCAGGCGATCGCATCCGGGAAGACACATTTGTCAGATTTGAATCCCGTTTTGGTTCGTTGGTGAGCTTGTACGGTAGTACAGAAATGGGTGCGATGGCAGCGTCTAGTCCGGATCAGCCTCAGGAGGTGCGGCTTAAAACCGTAGGAAAACCGATGTCAGGAGTAAAAATTACTTTAGCAAAGGATAACACCGATGGTGTTAGCGAACTCTGGTGTCACCATGACTATGGTTTTGAAGGATATGTTGATCAAGACGGGAAACCCATTAGCCAGGGTATTCAGACTCAGACTGATTGGTTTGGCACCAAGGACTTGGGTCGAATTTGGTCCGATGGTCACCTAGAAGTCATTGGCAGATGTGACTATAGCGTCAACCGAAATGGTCTTCTGGTGTTGTTGGCGGATGTGGAGAGAGGGATTGAAACCATTGAAGGAATAGATTCTGTGGTGGTGGTCTCTCAAGGAGAAAGTCAACGAGGTAAAGGAATTGTGGCTTATTGTGTTCTTGCTAAAGACAGCAATATTCCTGAACCAGATATCCGAGCTGCTTGTTTCGATATTTTGCCAAGGCATGGGATTCCGGATCAGATTTTTCTGGTAAATTCTTTTCCGAAGCTGCCCAATGGTAAGGTTGATCGACTCAAACTTATTGGTATGCATGACCAGGGCAAGGGTAAGCATATGCGCTACGCGCACGCTGCGCGAACAGCCGTCAGCGGTCAGCCGTGAGCTAAAAGCTCACGCGTGCGCGAACAGTTTGACGTAACTCAGCATTATTCGAATGGTTACCTGTTTTATTCAAAAGCTGATAGCTGATAGCACCTCAAGTAGCGTGCGCGTAGCGCTAATCGCTGTTCGCTGATAGCTGATAGCTGATAGCTGACGGGCAAGGATTGATTAAGAGTGAAATCAACCGAGTTTAAACATCAGGTTAAACAAAATATAGCGTTTATCATAGCTATGAGGTACACAGAATTTTTTCCCTCTTCCCACTTCCGAATTGCCTCTTACCTGCTCCCTGCTCCCTGCTCCCTGCTCCCTGCTCCCTGCTCCCTAAAACCCAAGAATTTGTACTTCATCCAAATAAGAATTGCTATAAGTAATATGCCAAATTCAGTCCAAGTTGTCATGGGAATTCCCGGTGTAGGAAAGTCTACTTATATTAAATCAATGATTACCAGAAAAATCTGGAAAGATTCAAAACTCATACAAATTAAAGATGAGTATTTAGATTTAGAGAAAATTAGTATCGACGGAAATAATAACAACTATATTGTTCACTATAGTCTGTTAAGAGAGCATTTTTTTAACCTTAAAAGGAATATCAATAATGGCAGTAAATTTGATTTTTCATTAATCCATTTATTGCGGAGGCATGAACAGCTAAATACTTATTTTCTAGTTGCTCCTTATTCTGAAATTAAAAAGCGAGTGTTACTGCGGGATAATATAGAGCCTTTAACTGGCCAGAAATTCGACAATAATTTCAAGCATAAAGTGTTGGCGACTCTTGGCAGCCTCGATTTACCTAAAGTGTATTCAAAGTATTTCGATTTATGGGAAAAACGTAAAATTAACTACAGCATAGTTAATACAACAAATTACAGCTATGAGCTAGTATCAACAAAGCAAGAAGCCATACAAATTATTAAATAAACCGCCGATACTTTGTTATAGCGGTTATAATCTGAATCAGAAACACCTATTTTGTAACTGTTAACTGTTCCCTATTCCCTATTTGGTAAAATCCAAAAGGTACCTTACCTATGTGATAAATGTTATAGTGTTGTTATTTTTTTTTATAATAGTATGTCTCTAATACTATTAAGTTCATAATTGTAGTATCAGTAAATTCAAATTTTATTTATAGCAAGATTAAACCATGTCTGAAACTGTAGCTAATCAACTCAAAGAACTTATTGTCCAAGAACTAGATGTCAACCTTAAACTAGAAAATATTGATGATAATGCACCCCTATTTGAAGATGGATTAGGAATTGATTCCCTCGCCATTGTGGAACTAATTACATTAATTGAAGAACACTTCAAGTTTGAGTTTGCTGACTCTGATCTCAGGGCTGAGACTTTCGTAAGTCTTAATAGTTTAGCTAATTTAGTGGTTAGCAAGATTAAGCCGGACAATACCTTAGTAGTGTAGCCAGGGTAGCCAGTTAAATAGCCAGATTACACTGGCTATTTAAAATGGCATAAGTAGTTTATAGCAATTCTACGACTTGTGAGGTACAAATTTCTGGTTTTTAGGGAGCAGGGAGCAGGGAGCAGGGAGCAGGTAAGAGGAACCCACCCCTAACCCCTCCCAGGAGGGGAAGGGAAGAGGAAAGAGGTAAAAAATAATGTGTACCTCATGAGTCCTAGAAACGCTATATTACCAAAAAAAATAATAACAAATAAATTCCTTGTCAGTCAGGCAACAAAATGTATAAAAATTTAGTCAATCATGACTTTGAAGCTAACAATCTTCAAGATCTGGAAAATTCAGTTCGATTTATACAAATAGAGCCAACGACTCATTGCAACTTTACCTGTAAGTTTTGCTGTGGTCGCCATATGACTCAAAGCAATCTTTCCTTTGAAACCTTTGTCCAAACCCTTGACCAATTTCCTGACCTAGAGCATATTGAACTTCAAGGGGAAGGAGAACCACTCCTTCATCCCCAATTCTTTGAGATGGCTAAGCTGGCTCAGAATCGGGGAATCAAGGTATCGATAATTACCAATGGGAGTATGTTTTCTCCTCAACGCATTCAGAAAATTCTGGACTGTGGCATTGAAGCCATTCGAGTCTCGATCGAGTCACCCGATCCCCAAGAGTTTAGAGAAATTCGCGGTGGAAGATTAGAAAACATTATTGAAGGAATTCAGGCTCTGCTAAAATCACGCAATGAGCTTGGCAGGGAAAATCCAACGGTAGGATTTGTTGTAACAGTACTTCAACAAACTAAGAAGCAGTTGCCAGCCATCGCCCGATTGTACGATCAGCTAGAAATGGATGGGGGAATCCAGTTTCACCTACTAAGTTCTATGGATAGCTATACTCAAATCTATGATCAGACGATGTCTAATCAGTTTCTTTCTAAAATAGAGACAACTTTAGTCTGGTCTCAGTATGTGAAAATTATCCAATCTCCGCAGCATCATAGAAGTCAGATCAAACACTTCTACGACGAACTTCGTGAGCTTTCTCCATACCCGAAACGTGACCACACAGATAAAAATAAATTTTTGGTCAGAGTTTTCCGAAGCTGTCCTTCATTAGATAGTTCCCTCTATGTGAATCGTTACGGAATTGCTACAGGATGCAGCAAGATCAAGGATACTGAGCAATTTGCTCTTGGAAAAATTGATTTCAATAGTATTGAAGAAATCATTAACGCTCGCAATCAGATCAGACAACAAGTTCGCAGTGGTATTGTTCCAGCAGCTTGTCGCCACTGTTTTATTGCCGAGTCAATTTCAGCACGGTTGTCGAATCTGCTCCAGAAAAAACCAAAACCATTGACAGGGAGTTCTTTAACTTCTACCAAAAAGCCTACCAATGCTTCTAAGCATATAAATCCTCAAGTCATTGGCTACATTCCCTATGAAGAATCAATTTTTGAGGCAATTTTACCATTTTGCGATGGCGAAACAACTTGTGATGAGATTCTTCAGCAGGTATGCCAGAAGTGCGAATTAGACATCAAGGAAGGAAAAATGAAGGTTCTGCCAGCAATAGACGAACTAGTTCGTCGAAACCTAATCGTTATTTAGTTTTCAGTAAATTGGCAAGCAACGGAAATAGGACTTATGAAAAATCCATCGATTATGTAATTGATAAGTAAAATGAGAATTGCCATCTGCTCCCTATCCCAATTGACCTATGTTGCTGAATTTATTGATGTGGCTCAACGTTTAAATGAGAAACATGAGGTTTGTTATTTTCTAGGATTTCATTGCTCGAGTGCGATCAATCTCTTACAAAAGAAACACCTCCCTCATCAAGTGTTGAACAAGGGTCTGGAAACGGCATCGATTTTAACAAGTCCAGCCACAGCCAAATCTACTTACGATCTCTTTAAAGGCTATTTCTTCAAATATGCAGAACTTGTCCTGCCCGATTTACTTAAAGCCTTTAAGCACTGGAAGCCAGATTTAATTTTGTCTCATTTGAGAGATTATACAGGCATCACCGCAGCAGAAATTATCAACAAAGCGGTCGTATCCTTTGGGAGCCATACTTCGCCATTGAGACTAGAAAGCATCGAACCACCATTTGGCTCAAGAGGGAGCAGATATACACCCAAGGGACTGTTGAAAATCTGGTGGGAACTTCATAATAAGTTCAATGATAAAGTAGATAGGATCTATAATCATACAATTAGGCAGCCCTATGGACTTTCCGATGTATATAATACTAGCACACTTCACTCCGATAGACTGGTTTTACTTTCCCTAATTTCAGCTTTAAGCAACAAACATTCTCAGGAGCCACCCCACATTAAATACGTTGGTTCACTCTTATCCAGAAAGCTTGACGCAGCTCCAGCCAAAGAGATAGATTTAATAGCACGTATCTCCTCAATGCCAAAACCCAGGGTATTTGTATCTCTTGGTACAACCTATGTTACAAAACTATTGATTGAAAAATGTCTCAAAGCACTAATACCCTTTCCCGGTACTGTGATTGTTAGTCTAGGGGGAAAAACCGACTTAAATCTTCCTTCACTGCTCGACCTTCCTCATATCATCTGGAATTCCTTTTTCTTCGATGTGGATAGGGTATTAAAACTATCTGATGTGATTGTTACTGTGGGTGGAGGAAAAAGTGTAATGGATTCACTCTCTGTCGGTAAGCCCCTAATCTGTTTGCCACAGCAAGGGGAGCAATGGGAAATCGCCCTGGCACTGCAATCTCTTGGTGCAGCAGAAATTCCTTGTCCGAGGAAGTGGGATGGGCAAACATTTACTGAAGTAACAGAGCAGGTTGCCACAGAGGCTAAGTACACAGAAGCAGCAGCTCTTTTGCAGTCAAAAGTGGAACAAAGTGGAGGCGTGGAGGAAGCGGTGAAAGCGATCGAGGCATTGTAGAAGTGTGTAGATGTCAATCAAACTTTGATCAGTATGATCAGTTATTGTCTTGAACAACTAAAGGATAATTATGTATAATAAATTATGGATGCTTGATTTTTTTCAAAATAGTCGTGAAATTGTTAAAGCCATAAAGTATGGCATAGCTTTACCTCCATTGTTGTTAAAAAATGGCTTCACTATTTTTCATGATTGTGAAGAGGTTAAGGGCAACGATTTAGCCGATATTATTCGAGTAATAAACCAAATAATTCTTGGGAGATTTGAAAGTATTTTTTGCGAACAGTTCTATACAAATAATGAGTTTTATAAGCCAGGTAATAATCATGTAATCCTTGATATAGGTGCACACATTGGATTATTTGCTTTATACTGTAACATGCAGGATAAAAGCAATAAACTTCATTGTTTTGAACCAGCAAAAGCAACAGTTAACTATCTCAAAAAAAATGTCATACAAAATGGGTTACAGGATGCAATTAGGATTTATCCCTATGCTATTTTGGATAAAACAACTACTATGACTCTTAGGTCATCACAAGCAACGGAAACTCGTTCCTTATTTAAGGAAAAAAAGCTCACCACCAATAATACCAATAATTTTTTGAGCTCTCCAGAGTTCATGAAAGTTATCAAAACAAATGATTCGACAGAACGTGTTCAATGCATATCTCTTGAACAAGCCTTGCAGTTAGCCAATACTGAGCGAGTTGATTTTTTAAAAATTCATGTTCAAGGAGCTGAAGTTGAGATAGTGACTGGCGCTTCAGAAGCAGTTTGGCAGAAAATTAATAAGGTTGCCTTAATATATCATGAGTACATCCGCCCTGGTTGCTCTGATCTTTTAGTAAAAGTTCTCACCAGTCACGGCTTTTCTACTATTATGGTTGAACCAGATTCACAAACTTCAGGAGGAGTGGGTGTAATCCGAGCATCTAAATGAAGATTAGTTAAGGAATTTAATTCGATAAAAATAGAGATAAAAATAGATGTAAAAACAGATTATGAAACCGTCAAAAAAGTTAGATTCAGAGAATCAAAAAGCTACGATTAGGACTCAAGCAGGAGTGCTCCAAGAAGATGCGATCGCTCCTATGTCTAAAAAACCGCCAAAAAGCCGGAACCAGTCAGACTATCCCCAGATTGTACGTTGGAGTAATATCAGAACTGAGTTCAGAATGCGGCGAGAAGCCAATCCTTTGTTTTCCCCCTATATCAATACTCGAAAGGGGGAAGTTAAAAATGTCGTACTGGGCATTGGTGGTGCGATGGGTCATGACGGTAACGTGGCACTGATTGTTGATGGTAAACTCATCGCTGCTAGCCAAGAGGAAAGGTTTACTGGATACAAGCACGACGGCTGTTTTCCTTTTTCAGCCATTAAGGACTGTCTGGAAATCGCAGAATTGAAGCCATGGGATGTTGATGTTTGTGTTTTTGCAGAAAAACCCGTTCAGAGGTTTTTAGCTCAGCAAATCCAACGACCAAGCAGTTGGTTGAGTCGGCTGGTTGGGTATTTAATGCCGAAATCATGGCAAAGCCAGTATACAGTAGCTGCCCAACGGATGCTGCCCAACGCTAAATTCTTCTACGCCTGGCATCACCTCTGCCATACTGCAGCTGCTTTCTACACTTCCCCTTTCGAGAGTGCGACTTTCCTTTGCGTAGATGGAAGTGGAGAGGATGTCAGTGCTTCCCTAGGGCGGATTAGCCACAACACCCTTGAGGTGTATTATGAACAACCCTATGAAAATGGCTTGGGCATGCTCTACACCCTATTGACGAGATACCTTGGCTTCGATTTGGGCTGTGAATATAAGGTAATGGGTCTGGCTCCCTATGGAAAACCCTTGTATGTTGACCATTTGCGATCGCTACTGACTGAGGGTGCCCATGGCGGGATTCGGTTTACAGACAAGCTCACAAGTCATGAAAGCCTGAAGACAGCACAGAAGCTTGTAGCCAATGCTACTGGAATTCCCCCACGAGTAGCTGGAGAGCCTCTTTCCTCAGAACAGGTAGATATTGCTGCTTCTTTACAGGTAGTGTTTGAGGAAGAAGTGATCAAAATGGCTAAGTTTGCCCGCGAGAGTGTCGATGAAGAAAACCTCTTGTTCTGTGGCGGGTGCGCCCAAAATTGTGTTGTGGCTGGGAAACTTCGAGATTCATCCCTTTTCCAGAATGTCTTCAACTCTCCCGTAGGTGGGGATATGGGAAATGGACTGGGGGCTGCTCTGTTGTATGAAAGACAGCGGTTGGGCAAAGGTCAAAAGGTTCAAATTGAAACCCATGGGTTTTATCTAGGGTCAGAGCCAGGAAGTATACCAGACGAAGCACAATCTTACCGCTTGGAGTTTGAAGGTTCTCTCCACGAATTTGCCGCTCGGTTGCTTTCAGAGGGCAAAATTCTTGGCTGGGTACGAGGTCGTATGGAACTCGGGGCTCGTGCTCTCGGCGCTCGCTCGATTTTAGCTGACCCACGCCAACCTGATATGCAGTCGGTTCTCAACTTAAAAATCAAATTTCGGGAGTCATTCCGCCCCTTTGCTCCAGCGGTTCTGGCCGAAGAGGCTTCTAAGTGGTTTGATGTCTACCAGCCTTCCGATTACATGCAATACACAGCCTACCTCAAACCAGAGCATCGGTATCCCCAGCCTGAAACCTTTGATTCCATGCGCGATCGCTTAAACTATGTCAAGTCTGTTGTTCCTAGCATTGTCCATGTGGATTACTCAGCACGCTTGCAAACTGTTGATGCCAAAGTCCACCCCGACTTCCATAAACTAATTAGTGCCTTTTTCAAAATAACTGGAATTCCGCTGATTATTAACACAAGTTTTAACGTCAGTGGGCAGCCAATCGTTAGAACAGCCCAGGAGGCATGGAAATGCTTCATTCACACTGATCTAGACTTTCTCGTCATTAATGATTCTATTTTCCGAAATCCATTTAATAAATCACAGGAGGAAAAAATCCAATGGAGAAAACAATTCGACAACCACTTACGGTAATTCTTATAAAGATAATTAAAATCCTTACGCCCCCAGCGAAACCTGGTTGGCAGCGAAGCCGCCGCTCCTGCGATTTAAAGGGAAGGTAATATCAAGTCTGGTTGAATACCCATAATTAATGGAGAGTGTGGGAAGGGTGGGGAGGGTGGGAAGTGTGGGGAGATGGGGAGATGGGGAGATGGGGAGATGGGGAGATGGGGGAGATTTTTATTAAGCGATGCAGCGCGGTCTTGGGGAGGCAGCGCGGTCTTGGGGGTTCCCCCCATGAGCGACTGCCGTTGGTTTCCCCCATGAGCGACTGCATCAAGACAGGGTAATTATCCTGACATGATATAAGTCATGTTTCGTGTAAGCATATGCGCTACGCGCATTGGCTGATAGCTGTTCGGTGTAGCGTGCGCGTAGGCCGTAGGCCTTTAGCTGAATGCTTACAGTTGGTTTTGCCCCCCTAACCCTCCAATTTTGGGCGTTGCTGATTCTGGGTATGGTTTTGCCCCCCTAGCCCCCCAATTTTGGGGGGAAAAAGACTTTCTTGCGTCCCCCAAAGTTGGGGGATTTAGGGGGCTTGACCAAAACCAGATGATCGCGCATTCATTCCTTAATTCCGCAACGCCCCAATTTTGGGCAGGGCTGTTTCAAAGTACCTCATAATTGGGGAACCAACAGGGACAATGGGTAAGTTCTGTCCTATTTCTAGCGTTTCTCATAGTTCTGAGGTACAAAATTTTTTCATTATTACCTATTTCCTGCTCCCTGCTCCCTGCTCCCTGCTCCCTGCTCCCTGCTCCCTGCTCCCTGCTCCCTGCTCCCTGCTCCCTGCTCCCTGCTCCCTGCTCCCTGCTCCTTGCTCCCTGCTCCCTGCTCCCTGCTCCCTGTTCCCTGTTCCCTGTTCCCTGTTCCCTAAAACCCATAATTTTGTACCTCATTAGTTTGATATTTGCTATATTGGCATCAGTTTGAAGCTATGGCATCCTCCACTCCCAAAGAATCCAGTGTTAATCCTTCGAGCCAAACCGAGTCTGAAAGTTTGGTTTCAGATTTCTGGAAATCTGTTAAAACTAACATCAAATTAAAGCATCAGGCTCCTCCAATTAAGCCTGTCCAACGTAACGGAAATCTACCCCTTTCCTTTGCCCAGGAGCGGCTGTGGTATCTCGACCAGTTGCAGCCTGGTAACTCTTTCCATAATATGCGTATGGCCCTTCGCCTCCAGGGTGTACTCAACATAGACGCACTGGAGCAAAGTCTGAGGGAAATTGTGTGCCGCCACGAAATCCTACGCACCACATTTACCGCTGTGGATGGCAAACCTGTGCAAGTCATCTCCCCAAATATCTCCCCAAATATCTCCCCAAATATCTCCCCAAATATCTCCCCAAATACAGTATTGGAGTTGCCAGTAGTAGACCTCCAGAAACTCCCTAAAACTGAGCGGGAAACTGAAACTCACCGACTAGCCACTGAAGAGGCTGAAAAGCCTTTCGACCTGGCACAAGGACCATTGTGGCGCTGCAAACTCTTGCGCCTGAGGGAAGAGGAACATGTACTGATCTCGATAATACACCACATCATTTTTGACGGTTGGTCTCATGCTGTTTTCTGGCGAGAAATGGTTGCGCTCTACGAAGCCTTTGTCACCGGGAAGCCGTCGCCACTTCCTAAACTCCTGATTCAGTATGCTGATTTTGCTCAATCACAACGACAATGGCTGCAAGGTCAAGTGCTGGAGTCTCAGCTTGACTACTGGAAGCAGCAATTACGTGGTAATGTTCCCCAGTTAGAATTGCCCATTGACTACCCAAAACCCACTGTCCCAACTCACCAAGGTAGACTTCAATATCTAGCACTATCTAAACACCTCACCAAAGCCCTCAAGACCCTGAGTCATCAGGAGGGTGTGTCTCTGTTTGTGACATTACTGGCGGCATTTAAAACCTTACTTTATCGATACACAGGTCAGGAAGACATGATTGTGTGTTCTCCTGTGGCCGGTCGCAATCGAGTGCAAACCAAAAAGTTAATTGGATACTTTAACAATATTGTTGTAGTGCGCACTGGACTGGGGGGAAACCCAAGTTTTCGGGAAGTAATCGGTCGGGTGAGCCAAGTCACCTTAGGAGCCACTCAACACCAAGACTTGCCCTTCCAGAAGCTGGCAGATCTGGTTCCCATTCCTCTGTCGAGAGGGATGTTTGCTCTGCAAAATACCCCAAGTAAACCCGAACAGATGGCAGGCATCACGGTGAGTCATCTGCCTTCAGATCGGCAGACGGCAGATTTTGATTTGTTCCTGTCTATGAAGGAGACGGGAGGACAACTCAAGGGCAGGCTACAGTACAAAACTGATTTGTTTGAGGCAGCTACAATTACCCAGATGCTAGAGAATTTCCAGGCTTTACTGGAAAGTGTCATTGCTAATCCGGATCGGCATCTGGAGGAGTTGCCCTCTTTTGGAAAGGCAAACCCGATTGACGCAGTGGGGTCATCGTCCGCGATCGCTATTGAACCCCGAAAAATAGAAACAGTCCTAGCACAACATCCCGATGTCGAAGAAAGTCTGGTCACTATTCAGGAAGACCCACCGGGGGAAAAGTGCCTGATCGCCTATGTAGTCCCAAATCAGAAACAGGTTCCCAGCCTAAAGGAACTGCGCCGTTTCCTGAAGCAGAAGCTACCCAACTATAGGGTACCTTCAAGGTTTGTTCCCCTAGAAGCAATGCCCCTCACACCTGACGGTAACGTAGACTATACTGCTCTACCAGCTCCCCACTTGATCAGGCAAACCCCAGAACAAGCCTATGTAGCACCTCGCACCCCCATTGAGCAAAATCTAGCAGAAATTTGGGCGAAAGTCCTTTGGCGAGACCAAGATGTAGGCATCCATGACAACTTCTTTGACCTGGGAGGACATTCCTTACTGTCGATGCGCCTAGTGGCAGAAATTGAGGAAGCCTTCCAGAAAACACTCCCTTTAGCATCCCTATCCCAGTTAGGTACCATTGCTGAACTGGCTAGCTTTTTGGAGCAGGCAGCCGAATCAACACCAACACCCTCAGTCTTACCACCAATATCCCCACCATCATCACCCTTCCCTGAGCTGTCACCAGAAATCTATCGCAAACTATTGGCCTACAATGCTGGACGCAAAGGTCAACGAGCCGCCCCCAACTCCTTAATAGTAGGCATGAACACCTCTGGAACAAAGCAGCCCCTGTTCTGGTGTTCAGGACGGTTTCAATACGTAGTTCAACTAGCTGAGTATCTAGGTCAAGACCAGCCCACCTATGCCATGAGCTCAGGGCAGTCTGCTATAAAATACACCAACGATAATATCAAAGCCTTAGCAGCACATTACGTCAGGGAAATTCTCACCATCCAGCCATCTGGGTCTTACTTACTGGGAGGATACTGCTCTGGTGGAACGATTGCTTTTGAAATTGCCCAGCAACTACTCAGTCAAGGGAAAACCATCACCCTGCTATGCCTACTCGAAAAATTCATCCCCCAACTTTATCCAGGCCGGGTGGCACTTTTATTCGGTCGAGACAGTGAGTTCAACCCTTACAACTCTTTCCAGAACCTGGAGTTAGGCTGGCGTAAATTTTATCAGGGAGGATTTAGTATAGACCTGATCTCTGGAGCCCACAAACAGTTCTGGTATCAACCCCACATCCACGTATTCATCCCAAAATTACAGGCTGCCATCGAGAACGCTCAGAGGGAGGAAACATTACAAACTGCCATCGAGAATACTCAGACAGAGGAAACCGGACAGATTTTCTCTGAGAAAGCCTATCGAGCTGAGCTTGTTGCCCGACCATCCTTGGTAGCTTCGGCGGGAGAAACCATCTCGATTCCGATCACAGTCAAGAATATTTCTTCTGTGACCTGGCTATCGACCCATAAAAGTGCGATCCGACTAGGAAATCACTGGTTAGATCAGAGCACAGAAGTGATACAGTGGTCTGATGGTAGAGTAGACCTGCCATCGGATTTGCCACCAGGGGAAGACATTGAATTGTCCTTGGAGGTGACCACGCCAGTCGAATCTGGTCACTACTTGTTAGAACTGGATCTGGTGGAAGAGGGGATAACTTGGTTCAAAGATTTTGGTTCCCAAACCACAACGGTTGAGGTGAGTGTCAATCCTGAGCAGGAGACGATTACCTTAGAGCAAGACAATCCTGAAGTTTATCGCTGCCGAGGTCACTGGGAATTTGAGAAAGGGGATGTAGACAGAGCCATCATCAACTACCAAAAAGCCCTTCAACTGGATCCAAGTGGGCCAGTTGAAGTCTATCAAAACCTAGGAGACGCTCTGAGTCAGCAAAAGCAGTTTCCATTAGCCATAACTGCCTACACCAAAGCTCTTGAGTTACAGCCAGACAATGGACATGTTTATTTTAGGCTCGGCAATGCTCAGCTAGAGGAAAACGAGCTAGATAGTGCCATTGCCAGCTACCAAAAAGCGATTGAGCTGGCTCCTCCATCGGCGTGGATACACAAAAACCTAGGCAAAGCTTTGCATAAGCAAGGACAGTTAGAGTCCGCCATCGCTAATTACACCAAAGCCATCAAATTACAGCCCGATATGCCGGAGCTTTATGTTCAATTAAGTTCTGTTCAGCTCAGACTTGGACAAATCGAGTCGGCCATAGCCAACTACAAAGAAGCGATGTTCTTAAATCCAGACAATCTCTGGGTTTATTGTCAATTGGGCAACACTTACCTAAGAGGCGGGGATAGAAAAGCAGCGATCACCTGTTATCAAAAAGTGATCGAGGTCGATCCATCTTATGCTGACGCCTACCGACACTGGGGGAATGCTCTGACTCACTTCGGGGAGCTAGAGTCGGCCATAGCCTATTATCAAAAAGCAATTGAATTGCAGCCAGACAATCCCAATTTTTATCATATGTTAGGCAATGCTCAGCTTAAGCAAGGGGATATAGGAAATGCGATCGCTTCTTATCAAAAAGTGATTGAGTTGAATCCCAAACAGTTTAGAGCGTACACAAATCTGGGACACCTTTTCAACAAGCTTGGGCAACTAGATCAAGCCTACGCTGCTTACACTAAAGCCATGCACTTACAACCCAAAAGTCGAGTTGTGGCTCGCAGCTTGGAAAACCTCAGGGGAAAAAAGGGGGGGATGTAGAAAAAGGGCTGTTGGAGCGAGAGCCAGATAAAATGCGATCGCGTCTTTGAGTGTAAAAGTCATAGAACAAGAATTCACGAATCACTAGTCAGATAACTAGTCAGGTAAGTTAATGAGTAAATCAAAAATTAAAAACCAAAACCCAATCTTGACTTGGGTAGCTAAAGGGAATGCCCTCATAGAACTGGGAAAATTTGAGGAAGCTGAAGCAGTATTCCAGGAACTTTCCCATAAATACCCTGAAAAAAAACAAGGCTATGGAGGTTTGGCTCGTGTAGCGATACATTGCCAAAAGTGGGAGCTGGCTGTTGAAATACTTGATTTAGCAATCAGCCTTTTTCCAGGTGATTGGAAGTTTCTGTTGCAGAAAATCAATGCCCTATTGAATATTCCCTTATTTGAGCAAGCCAAACAGCTAATTCACGCTGGACAATCACGGTTTCCCCAAACCATACAATTCACTATCGCTGAAGCGAATTTATTCCAAAAACAATATAATTACCAACAAGCCCAAAAAATCCTGAAAACAGCCAATCTAAGATATCCGGAAAATTTGACTATTCAACTTGAGATGGCTTACAACCATTTACAACTTGGCGAAATTCAAGACGCCAGAAGCCTACTAGATAAACTAAAACAGAGCAGCTGTTGTAAAAAAATGCCTCTATTTACAAAACTTTACTTAAAAACTCTGAGCTATGATAATAATCTAGGTGAACTTAAGCAATATATTCAGGAAATTATATCAAGCCCAACGTTGAATAGCCAATGGTTTAATAACGAGCTGCTCATCCAGTATTCCCAAGTATTAGTTAGTCAAGGTCATTATCAAGAAGCCTATGAATTATATAATCAGTTAACCAGACAGGAGCCTGGTAACTCAATGGTTTATAAAAAACAACTTCTTGGCCTATTTGAATTAGAAAAAATTACTAATATTGAAAAATTCAGCAATTTTGAGCAAACCCCTCAATTAGGGCTTTTAGTAGAAGAAACTAGTCAGTCCCTACAGGCTCGACTCACCTCTTATCTAGGCACTCATTCAGACTTTACAGAAATTAATAGTTTTTTGGGGAAAGTTATTGAAAAAAATCAACAACTATCAAGCAGCTATCAAACCGTTTTATTGAATACTTATATTTCTCCATTTGAGGTCTATAAATTCACAGTTATTCTCCTAGAACATATCCTAAATAAAATTCCGTTTTCATTGGTTAGATTAGGGGATGGAGAAGGTAACTTTTTAGACTATGAAGAAACATTTCAGGATTTACAAAATCAGGATCGTGAAGAAATACAAATAGTTTTTTGGGGTAATGTACAGATAAATAGAAATGACTTTAAAAAACTTATTCCTGACTATGTTTCAGCTATCCAAAATGCTGATCTAATCGGAATTCCAGAACTCTATAGATTTTGTTACTCATTAGATTATCAATTAATAAACAACAATTATGGACGAGAAATGCGAGGGTTACTTTCTATAATTAATACCCTAACTGATTCAAAATTTAATCAGGAACACTCTAGGGATAAACTTATCAATCAAACCCTGACATCCTGTAACATTCATCACGATCTTGAGACCTGGGGACTTTATCGATTAATTTTCAATCACTTAAAGGAATGTTCAGTTATTTCATGTCACGATAATATTAGTCAAGTTCTGAGAGAAAAATACGGAGTTGCGGTTAACCGGTTATATAAAATACCGTCAGAATATAGCTTTTCGCAACTGTTTAATTATGAAGACCAGCAAGCTCAACCTCATTATCCTTACTATTTTAATCAAATCTGTTCCGAAATTACTGTCTCCTATAGAGGAGAGGTATTTCTGGTGGCTGCAGGTTTCTTAGGCAAGATCTACTGCAATATTATCAAAAATCGCGGGGGTATTGCCCTTGATATTGGCAGTATTGCTGACTATTGGCTAAATTACAAGACAAGATGGAATCTTCAGGGGATTCCTAATCCTAATTACTATGGGAAGTTTGCGAAACTAATTAATAGGGATCTAAGGGGGGCTCAAGGAGCTTCATTGTAAGCATTCAGCCTAATGCTGTCAGCTTAAAATAAACCTCTAAGGAGAGAATTTAATAGTTCGAGATTAATCAGAATTGAAAGTCTGGGGATTTGCCCATTGCGCGATGGGCATTAGCTGATAGCTGATAGCTGAGGGCTGATAGCACCTCAAGTAGCACCTCAAGTAGCGCATTAGCTGAATGCTTACATCTCAGAGGTTGTCTGAGAAGTCTCATTTGCTACATCAAAGCCCCCTAAATCCCCCAATTTTGGGGGACTTTTAGCCGCAAATTGATTCTTGTTCCCCCCAGAATTGGGGGGCTAGGGGGGCAAAATTCAGTATCAAAAAACTTTTCAGATATCCTCTCAATAAAGGATTAATGCGATCGCTTATTTCAGTATGCTGCCCTCAGGGATGGATATATTTTACTTAATCTTTATGAAAAAACACTATTTTTACTCAGTTTATTTATTATTTCTTTATAATAAATAACCAGTTTTTTCATAAACTAATATTGATGTATACTGCAGCCAAAAAAAAGCGCGATTAGGCTTGAGTCAGTCTCAAGCTCTACGAAGACACGGAAAAATGTCCTGACCGATGGGCTATTAACCTGCATCTACCAAGAACTTCCAGAGGTCTTTAAAGCTCTCCAGCAGTATTTTGACTAACGGCAGCTTGCCATTAAGGATATATAGCGTTTCTCTCAGTTATGAGGTACAGTCTTCTTTGACATTGATTCCCTGTTAGGTGCGCTCTTACTTGGCGAATTTAATTCGCCACGGGTCGCACCTCTTGATGCAGCGCATCGCTATTCCCTATTCCCTATTCCCTATTCCCTGTTCCCGTCTTGATGCAGCGCGGTCTTGGGGGAAACCCCCATGAGCGACTGCATCAAGACAACAGGTAAGCATTCGTTTAATAGTCACGAAATTCACAGGCTTCTAGCCTGTGCCACAAAGCTGATTAGCTTTTACCCAGACTTTCATTCTCATTAATCTCGAACTATTAAATTCGACCCTTTGCGTATCGGCGCACCCTACGCTGGGTTTATTTTAAGCTGTTCGCGTAGCGTGAGCTTTAGCTCACGGCTGACCGCTGACGGCACCTCAAGCAGCGTGCGCGTAGCGCATATGCTTACTAATTAACTCATTCATTGTTGGACTTATAATTGGTTAATTTAAGGTATGTTAAACTCAGAAACTGTAGTCAAGCAACTCAAAGAAATTATTGCCACAGAAGTAGATGCCAATCTTGAGCTAGAAGATATTGATGAAAATGCCTCTCTATTTGAGGATGGATTAGGACTTGACTCTCTGGCAATTATGCAACTAATTACGTCAATTGAAAGACACTTTTGGTTTCGATTTACTGACGATGATATCAGTCCAGATAATTTTGAAGACCTCACTATTTTATCGGAATTAATTGCCAGTAAATTAACTCTTTACAGACAGTATTAACGTAGCCATGACATCACTGACTGCTTTGCCATGGGTAAGGTGTTATAAAATATGCTGAAAAATTTTCAGATATTTCTGCTAATTTTATGGAGGTTTTTTATAATGATCTGCTTCGTTTTTTCGGCGATTTGCATAACTATCAGGTACACATTGTTTCTCCTCTTCCCTCTTCCCTCTTCCCTCTTCCCTGCTCCCTTCCCCCCTTACTAAGGGGGGTTAGGGCGTGTTTTATTGCCTCGGAGATCCCCCTAAATCCCCCTTAAAAAAGGGGGACTTTGAGTATGGCTCCCCCCTTTTTTAAGGGGGGCTGGGGGGGATCATAATCTTGCGGAAAACTTTTAAAACACGCCCTAGGGGGGATTCCTGCTCCCTACAAACCCAAAACTTTGTACCTAACTGAAGTGCAAACCGCTGTTGATAGTATATTATTAGGTGCATAACTACTAATTGTTTGTTTAGGAAATAATTTAAAGGGGTGCTTGCTACAACTTAATTAAATAATTTACTAAGATTAAACTAACAAATAGATAGTTCTGAATATCTAGCTATTTAATTTGAGGAGTGGGCTTCGATGGTCCTGTTGATCTCAGTCTCTCCCCACACCACTTTTCTCAAGTTTTATTTCAATGAGAGTAAAGTGAGTAACGGGGATATTTTGTGTCTATTTTCTCTTAGTAAAGCTAAACATTTAGCTAGGTTAAACTTAACTCATGCATAATTGCACGCAATTAACAGGTCAAATAAGACGTGAACGCAATCGGAAACGTTCTAAACGAAGAGCTATTTTCTGTCCAATTCATCGTTGCTACCTGGATAGCGTTAGTCAAAAATATCGCTTGTTTGCTGATCGAGCAGGACAACTAATGCAGCGATGCAAAGCGCGAGTGGGGGAAACCCCCTGTTCTCTTGCTGCATCGCTTCTATTTTCCCCACCCCCCACACCCCACACCCCACACCCTGTATACTTTTTAGCCTTGTTGTCACCCCCTCAGCTACTATCAGCTACGGAGTGCGGATGCTTCGATTGCTTTCACAGCCCAGAGAGAGATATAGCATTTCTAAAATAGGTGAGGTAAACAAGTTTTCGATTTTAGGGAACAGGGAACGTCGGATTAGGGAACTTATGATGAAAAGACAGGGAACAGGGAACAGGGGACAGCGGATCTGGGAAACAATAGGTGTGTGTAGGTCATTAATATAAGAACCGCTATAAGTGCTTTCCTAATGTTAGTTAGAATCGTCAAAAGTGCGTTACATCGGAGGCTTTTTCTGCGACAAACGCCAGCAGGAGAGGGGATTTGGGATGGGGTTCAATTTACCCTTGAGCCAGTGGAAAGTTGTGATTATTTAATTCTTCTCAATCGCCCGCCTGAAAATCTGACCGTTGTCTGCCCACCCCAGCATGTCTGGTCGATTATCCACGAGCCACCTGTGGCATGTCGCAAAGCTTGGCATCTGAATCCGCCCTACGCCTCTCGCATGTTCACAACCGACGTGGAGCGTTCAGGAAAAGAATATATCCATAGTCAGCCAGCCATATTTTGGATGGTCAATCGAGATTATGATTTTCTAGTTTCTTTTACGGCTCCGGAAAAAACTCAACAACTCTCTTGGATAACAAGTAGACAGACTTACTTAAAAGGTCATCGTGACCGGATGGGCTTTTTGGCGAAAATTCAAGGTCAAGTGGATTTCGATCTGTGGGGACGGGACTTTAACCCGATAGATGACAAATGGGATGGATTGATTTCCTATCGCTATTCTTTAGCTATTGAGAACTATAGTAATCCCTTCTACTGGAGTGAAAAGCTGGCAGATTGCTATTTGGCTTGGTGCATGCCCATTTATTACGGCTGCACACGAATTACCGACTATTTCCCCGCCGAATCGATGATTCAAATCGACATCCATGACCCGGATGCGGCGGTGGCAAAGATCAAAGAGGCCATTGCCAGCAACGCTTGGCAGCGCAATTTAGATGCGATCGCCTACGCACGCTCACTCGTTCTGAACCGATACCAGTTCTTTCCGTTTATGGTAAGCCAAATTCGTCACTTTGAGAGCAGCTACGGTGCGTTTTCACCAAAACAACTGGTGTCTATTCCCAAATACGAGGAAAAGAGGGTCCCGATGTCAGCATTATCACAAAAACTGAAGCGCTAACTCCCCTGCATTCAACTAAGCTGAGGCAACAACGGTAATCCTTGACAGATGTTCTTGTGTTTCAAACTGCGTTTTTTTCACCATTAGGAGCCAACGAATGCTCAAGAGACTGAAAAATCGTACCACATCAGAGCTAATATCATGTCAGGATAATTACCCTTAATAAAAACTTCCCCCATCTCCCCATCTCCCCATCTCCCCATCTCCCCATTTCCCCATTTCCCCATCTCCCCACACTTCCCACCCTCCCTCTAATTATGGGTATTCAACCGGACTTGATATGAGTGCTAAACTTGACATCTATACAATGGGCAGATGCTGGCTTTCTGACCATCACGTATTTACCACCCAGTGTTTCAAACATCAACTCAAGAATCTGGGCGTCACTTTTTATGACTACGCTCTGACTGGTCACTGGCATTTTTTTTACTCACAAGATCCGGCACGAAGACTCAGAGTGCTGGACAGAAAAAATACAAATGTCCCATATAATTACGAGCATTACGACAAGCTTGCGTCTAAGTTTGCTGATCAATATGGAAAGTGGAGTCAAAAAAATGTTGATTTTTACTGGTGCAGCTTCAAGTCTTACATGACCCATGTATTTTCCAAGTGTGAGCGTCCTATCGTCTTACAACTCAGTTTCCGCTTTGAAGGGAACCAGAAAAGCACACCAGAGCATGTGAAAAAGCTGATCGAACTCCTCTTAGAGCTACGTGCCAAAGGACAACTCTTGATTTTGGCATCTAACCGCTATGACCAAATGTATTTCGAGTATTTTACAGGTGTGACAATCCCAAAAGTGCCTCTATGCGCATGTCACATCAAAGAACGATATCATCCTCACAGAAATGAAATCCTGATTGGCCCGGCAAGACACTATCCCCAAGGCCATCATAAAATTTCACAAATCAAAAAATTCTTTGCTAAGAGCCAACCCGAAATCGAATTAAGAACAATTCGCGAACTCTATCCCCAGCACCATGAGTATCGTGATTTGTCTAGACATAGAGCGATCATTGTTTTGCCTTACACCATCTATACCGGAGCGATTGTGGAATATCTCGCCATGGGTATACCCATGTTTATGCCAACTAGTGACTTGCTGAGTCAATGGCATATTGATGATTATCTTTTGGTAGAAAGAAAAAGCGACCTTAGCCCTACGCGCTGCTCTATGATTACAGGAGAACTACATGATTTGATGCCCGATCCCAACAATGACTATGACCTAGAAGCTGTCAACTATTGGCTCAAATTTTGTGAATGGTATGACTGGCCTATCGAAACGTTTAGTAGTTTAGAAGAACTCGAACAAAAACTGCGTGTTGCTGACCTCGAAAGCATCAGTAAAAATATGTTTAATTTTGAGCGACAGCAGTACGATGACACCCTTTTGAAATGGCAACATATCTTACAAGAAATTCATGATTCACCTTACGGAGGTATCTCTTCATGAGACCTATAAATAATATCAAGTCCGGTTGAATAAGCTAAAACGCATTTAAAATGGGTTTTAGCAAGGCAAAAGGCAAAAGGCAAAAGGCAAAAGGGGAGTGGATTCTATCTTTTTTAGTTAATTTCAATAAAATACAGTTTAAATGCACAACAGCTTACCCATCATAAAAGTGTGGGGATGGTGGGAAGGGTGTGGGGAGATGGGGAGATGGGGAGATGGGGACCCACCCCTAACCCCTCCCAGGAGGGGAATATGGGGAGATGGGGGATATTTTTATAAAGGGTAATTATCCGGATATCCTATAAGATAGGAGTTTTTATACCCTGCAAAATATGGATTGCAAATATCAGCAATAGCACTCATTCCACAATTTACCAAAATTATCTTAAAAGTCAACTCACGACAGCTCAATATCTGCTATTCAGTTTGTTGGTTACGGTGTTGCAATCGGTCAAAAATGTCAGGTTCGAAACCCTGGCAGCATCCTTACCCTTACCCATTATGTAGGTGCGCGCCTCCTAGGGCGAGTAAATCGCCCTTGGGTCGCACCTGTGGAATAGGCATCTTGCGTGGAAGCGATGCAGCGCGGTCTTGGGGGTTTCCCCCATGAGCGACTGCCGTGGTTTCCCCCATGAGCGACTGCATCAAGACACTGGCATCTTGCCAGTTTCATGCTTATTTTCGGGCGGGCAGGATGCCCACTCTACTCCTATTCATTCAAAGATTCAGCAACGCCGAAATCCTTGGGAGCATGTCACTTATGCAGAACATTTGTACGCTTATTTGGGTAATAGGTAATAGGTAATAGGTAATAGGTAATAGGTAATAGGGGGAGCATTTACTTATTTATATTTGTACATTATCTATAGCCCCCTCATGGGTAATTGCTTCCGCTAATGGGACATAGTACTAATGTTTCAGCAACGCAAGACCTGCTCCCAAATCGTTTTTATAGTTTAACCTAGGAATTTTGATTACTAAGACATTCATTATCGGTGGCGGAATTACAGGTTTATCAGCAGGTATTGCGTCCGGACTACCTGTCTTTGAAGCCGTTGAGGTTCCCGGTGGTATTTGCGCGTCATACTACGTCCGTCCAGGTAGTCGTGAACGGCTTCCAAACTTGCCTAAAGATGGTGAAGCCTATCACTTTGAAATTGGTGGTGGACATTGGATCTTTGGTGGCGATCCTACTGTTTTACGTTTCATCAAAAGCCTTACTCCAGTGGGCAGCTATGCCAGACGCTGTTCAGTTTATTTCCGAAATCAAAAACTGTATGTTCCCTACCCGATTCAAAATCATCTTCGTTTCTTAGGCTCAGAAATTATTGAAAGGTCTCTGGCTGAGATGGCTACTCCTCAAGGTTCCTTTAGCACCATGCAGGAGTGGCTACAAGTAAGCTTCGGTAAAACCCTTTGTGAACTATTCTTTCATCCATTTCATGATCTCTATACGGCGGGATTATACAAAAAAATCATTCCCCAGGATGCTTATAAGTCTCCTGTAAACCTATCTCTAGCGATTCGAGGTGGACTCAGTGATGTACCGCCCGTTGGATACAACACAAGGTTTATTTATCCATTTGAGGGGCTAAATACACTGGCTCAACGCATGGCAGAACGATGTGATATCCGCTATGGCAAACGGGCAGTTAGAATTGATGTCAAGGCAAAGGAGGTCTTTTTTGCTAATGGTAGTTCTGAATCAAATGAAACTCTTATTTCCACACTGCCTTTAAACCGAATGGTGGAAATGACTGAGTTGACTATCGATGCTGACCCCGATCCTTACACCTCGGTTTTAGTGCTTAACATTGGTGCAGTACGGGGTGAAAACTGCCCGGATGACCACTGGTTGTATAATCCTGATGCCACTTCGAAGTTTCATCGAGTCGCTTTCTACAGTAACGTTGATCCCCTTTTCCTACCCAAATCTGCTAGAGAAAAAGGCGATCGCGTCAGCATTGGCGTGGAACGCGCCTATCTAGGAGGCAAAAAGCCAACGAGGGAAGAAATCAGCCAATACTCTGAGGCAGTTGTTAAAGAGTTACAAAGTTGGGGCTTTATCGGTGAAGCAGAAGTTGTTGATCCAACCTGGATTGATGTGGCTTACACCTGGTCATTGCCCAAGTCTGACTGGAAGCAAAAAGCTTTACACATATTAGAACAAAACAATATTTACCAGGTGGGGCGTTATGGTCGTTGGATTTTCCAGGGAATTGCAGACTCTATCCGCGATGGGTTTATTGTTGGATCGAGCTTTAAGTAAAAAACCATTTATAGGAGTATAGTTAACTATGAAAGCAAACGGACTTAGGAAAATTGAATATCCAAAAATTGATCCTGTTCCAGAAGGCAAACATCGACCCTTTTGGTCTGTAATGATTCCTACTTACAACTGTGCCAATTATTTGGTTGAGACTCTAGAATCTCTATTGGCGAAGGATCCTGGACCTGAACATATGCAAATTGAGGTCGTAGATGACTGCTCTACCAAAGACAATCCTGAGCAGGTTGTAAGAGAAATTGGCAAGGGGAGAGTTTCCTTTTATCGCCAGCCTCAAAATGTGGGACTAACTCAAAATTTTAATACTTGTATTCGACGAAGTATCGGACAAGTAGTTCACATCTTACACGGTGACGATAAAGTTGCCCAAGGTTTCTATGAAAGACTCAAGTTGGGATTTCATACAGATGATACAGTAGGTGCTGCATTTAGCCGACATCATGTCATTAATGACCATGGACATTGGCTAAGAACATCTGAACTTGAACGTCAAACACCAGGGATTTTGAAAAATTGGATTGAGCATATAGCACTCATGCAAAGAATTCAGTTTCCAGCTATTGCTGTGAAACGAAAGGTTTACGAAGCTATAGGTGGTTTTACTCCTAATTTAAGTCACGCGGCAGATTGGGAAATGTGGAGACGTATTGCAGTTCATTTTCCAGTATGGTTCGAGCCGAAAGTACTAGCCCATTATCGTTCCCATAGCTCCTCTCATACATCTCAGCTGGCAATGACTGGTGATAATCTCAAAGATATCCATAAATCAATTGAAATTGCTAGGGAATATTTGCCTAAATCAATTGCTGATCCTATCTCAGATAAAGCTAGAGAGTATTGTGCTTTCTCTGGCATTAATCATGCTCGATACTTTTATGATAATGGATGTTTTGAAGTTGCAGTTGCTCAACTCCATGCAGCCTTAGCTTGTCATTTTTCACCGCAAGTTGTCAGAGCATCGCTTCTATTACTGATTAAAGCTTATCTCAAACAATTGAAATTCCTTCAAGGTAGTTCGTGAGAAATGCGGGTTATTCGGGTTTAAAATCTAGGTAAAAACTACATTATTGGTCACCAAAAGCAGGAAAAGTACACGACCCTGCGAAATGTGATTGCAAATGCTGCCAAAGGGTAAATGTTCAGGTATTTCTTGCAGATAAGGTAATCGAATAATGACAAGCAACAAACTGATTATTACCGCCGCATCCAAAGCCTATGGTCCATCACTTCTGGCACTACTCGGTTCACTAACCCTCAACTGGCCCAAACATCCCCCTGTGCTGGTTTATGACATTGGCCTAGACGAGACAACACTTGCTACATTGGCAGAAAATAAGATCCCCGTCAAAAAAGTGCCTCCCTTCTGCTCCCATTGGCGGAAGCACTTTACTTGGAAAATTTGGTGCCTAAATGATGCCCCAGCACAGGATGTGTTGTGGATGGATGCGGGACTGGTCGTACTCAAGCCCCTTGAGGAGGTGTTCGATGCCCTTGAGCACCAAGGATATTTTTTCGTTCCCAACTATCAATTACTGGATTCGGAAGCATCAGAAGCCGCTTGCAACGGATGTGGTGTCCCAACCGAGTTTCGTCTCGGAAAATCCACATTGGCTGGGGGATGGATTGGCCTTCGCAAGAAAGGCAAAGTTCTACGGGTTGTAGAAGAAGCCCTCTCTGTGGCCTTGGTGGAGAAACATATTGCAGCCACAGAACCCACGCACCGGCATGAGCAAGCAATCATTTCGCTGCTGATGTACAAACACTTTGGGCAAGTGGTACTGGCAGATGGTATCGTCTACTTGGGCTGGCGCTCACCCAATCAAACTCATGGGCAGAAAGTTTGGGTTCATCGTCGCGGGATGTTAGCAGAGGATATGGCTTTCTTTGGTTCACACATACGGGCACCAGGCAAGCCATATATGCCCAAAGACCCCGCCAAGGAAAAGCCAACACGTAGTCCGCGCTCCTTAGCCATGAAATTTGATCGCTTTGGAAAACCCTTATCGCGAGGCCCATTGGCACCAACCACTCAAACACAGAGGAAAAACCCAATTTATGATGGGGTTAGGGATTAGGGTCAAGCAAAGTAGATTTGAAGGAGGAAGATCAGATATCGAATCCCTTCGCCAGCAAACCTCTCCTCGGTGGTGTGCTTTAATCGTTGATCTATAGAAGCACGGATAATTCGCTAGAAATAATTAAGCCGATTTTATCTGACAGTAAAAAATAAGCGTTTACCGTAAAATAAAATTGGAAAAGAGGATGAATACAACAACCAACAGCTTCCATAAAAAATTAAGCATACTCTTAATACAATGCGAGTTTACAACGTGGAAAGTGGCGCAATGCTGGCCAGACAATATACATATAGGGTTTTAAAAATCCCTGAACGTAAATGATATTGAGGTAAGGATTCAGGTGGTCAGATGGGGGGGGTTGACAAAGGAGAGTAGGATAACACAGAATGTAAGCATTCAGCCGTCAGCTGTCAGCGGTTAGCTGAAAATAAACCTCGAATGGGAGAATTTAAAGGTGCGCTTTCCGCATCTAATTATTAAATTCGCTATAGGTGCGACCCGTGGCGAATTTAATTCGCCACGGGTCGCACCTATCGGCAAAGCCGACGCGGGGCGCGTTCGGGTCGCACCTAATAGTTCGAGATTAATCAGAATTGAAAGTCTGGGGAAAAGCCCATCAGCAGCTGATAGCTGATGGCTGATAGCTGAATGCTTACAAAAACTGTGTAAATGCTTAGATAACCTTTACTTCAGTAAAGATTGGTTCAAGCACATTTTGTATTCAGAATCCGTAGAGGTTGAAATTGAAGATCAATGTCTTCGTGATTACGGCAATAGCCAATATCGGTTTAATGTCTTTATCTATAGCAATTCTACGACTTGTGAGGTACAAATTTCTGGTTTTTAGGGAGCAGGGAGCAGGGAGCAGGGAGCAGGGAGCAGGGAGCAGGGAGCAGGGAGCAGGGAGCAGGGAGCAGGGAGCAGGGAGCAGGA
>NZ_JAAHIH010000014.1 GCF_010671925.1 Moorena sp. SIOASIH
AGGGAGTAGGGAGTAGGGAGTAGGGAGTCGGGAGTAGGGAGTAGGGAGTAGGGAGTAGGGAGTAGGGAGTAGGGAGTCGGGAGTAGGGAGTAGGGAGTAGGGAGTAGGGAGTAGGGAGTCGGGAGTAGGGAATAGGCAAGAGGCAAGAGGCAAGAGGCAAGAGGCAAGAGGCAAGAGGCAAGAGGCAATAGGCAAGAGGCAACTTGACAACCTTCAACCTCCAACCTACTAACCTGCCAACCTTCAACCTACCAACCTGCCAACCTTCAACCTACCAACCTTCAACCTTCAACCTGCCAACCTTCAACCTGCCAACCTACCAACCTACCAACCTTCAACCTACCAACCTTCAACCTTCAACCGACTAACCTTCAACCAAGACATATCCATAATTCTCCAATCCCATCAATGCCTCTTTCACCGTATCAAACGCCTTCTGCTCAGATATCGGCTCAAGGGTTACGGGATCCACTGGGCGCAATGTCTGCCATCGCTCTACTAAAGATGGCATCGACTGAGGGGAATCGAATAGGGGTAATAAACAAGAAGCAACTGCACTGTCTATCAGAGATTGCACTCCACTCACTGGCAGATACCTACTGATTTCAAAAGGCTGTAATTCAGTAATGGCTTTGAGCATGTCTTGTTTGACGTCTGGTATATTCAGCTGAGGATGGAGATGTACTTTAGCCTTCTGCCAATCGGAGATTGTCCACTCGGAAATTGGGGTAAAGGATTGGCCTTGCTCGGGGTGTCCACACCAGAAATCCAGGAGCCGATGAACAGGATGTAATAGCTCAAACAAATGCAGTCGGTCTTCGACAGAAATATCTGGTAAGCTCATGGCTAGAAACACTGGCAAATTGTCTGGTTCTTTGAACAGACTCATTAAATCCCATTGTCGCCAATTCACCATACTGATAAATTCTAGATTAGCGTCTCTTAAGCCAGCGAATAAATCAGGAATGGTGTAGCCTTTATCCCCTTGGAAAAGATAGTTCATTAACACTCTCTCTTTTCCGTCTTCTCCCTCATATTTAGTATCCCATGTTTTAGCTTTTAGGTCAACATTATTTTTTAAGGCTTTCATGGTATCTAAAGCAATTTCAATCTCCATATCCTCGGGATTTTCATCAAATAATCCCATCAGATGGAAGACTTCTTGTGCCCGAAAATACAGGTGACGTTGATGCTTACTGTGTAGATTGCTGCGAATAATTCCCTGAGGCTTCAAAACCGCTTTCATGGCTTTCATGGCAACGGCTGGATCAGGAAATAAATAAAGTAGCTCGTCGCAATTAATATAATCAAATTCCCAACCAGCACTAGGTAAATCATAAAGGGAGAGCTGATGAAATTCTGCCTCGTCAAACCCATAATGGCTTAAGCGTTTACGGGCTAAATCCAGAGACTGCTCCGAGATATCAATCCCAATAATTTTGGCTCCGGGATTAGCTTCCGCTAAAACTAATGTGCTATATCCCGTGCCACAGCCAGCATCTAAGATAACTTTCTGGTCTGAATTAATGACTTGGTGATTCCTTAAATAATAAGGGGTGACTAAATTATGAAAATAAAGTAAGCTTAGCTGCTTTTTTGGGGAGCGGTCGATGGGAATTCTGGGATAAGGCCCAAAATCAAATTGTTGACGAATTTTTTCCTGTAATTCAGCGGAGTTTGTATCCATGAGTAGGGAGTAGGGAGTAGGGAGTAGGGAGTAGGGAATCGGGAGCTATCAGCTATCAGCTTTCAGCTATCAGATATCAGCTATCAGCTTTCAGCTATCAGCTTTCAGCTATCAGCTTTCAGCTATCAGCTTTCAGCCATTGGCCACACTACTAATGGTGCTTTTGAATAAAATAAGCTGACCGCTGACCGCTGACCGCTGACCGCTGACGGCTAACTGCTTACCTTATAACCTGAATACAACCCTTCACAATCTTGATGATAAGTTTATCAAAAATTTATAAAAAATGTCCAGATTGTTGGGTAGTATGACCTAGGTAAATTAATCAGGGATTGAGATGGCTGAATTATCATCATCATTAGCTGTCACCAAAGGGATGGCTCAAAAATTAGCTATGGCAACAGCATCAGCAGCATTGATGACTGTGGTAATGCCTAGTGCAGCCCAGGCAGTTACACTAGTGAAAAATGTAGTTGTTAAGCCTCCCGTTGGTGAAGAGCCTACTGCCCAACTTTGTCTTCCTTTTTGTGAAACTGGGGATTCCATTACCACAGATCTAGGGCGTAGAGTGGTAATTGAAAATAACATCGACAAGACCTTAACCAGTATCCTCTACACAATTCCTTCAGAGGAAGATGCAGCCTGGAGTAAGGACAGTATTTCTGATATTTTCAGCGAACTCATCTTCTCTAAAGATATGAAAAAGCTATTGCTAACCTCAGGCAGTCTTGCTCCTGGTGAAGCAGTTCTTGCTTTTCGAGAAGCTGAACAAAATGTGACCTTTGACATTACAGTGTTTTTTGACGGAGCCCCAGCTACCGTTCCTGAACCAACCACTGTATTAGGTATATTAGCTGTTGGTGCCTTAACTGCTACGTCAGCTCTAGGGAGTAGGGAGTAGGGAGTAGGGAGTAGGGAGTAGGGAAGAGTGTGGGAAGTGTGGGGAGATGGGGAGATAGGGAGATGGGGAGATAGGGAGATAGGGAGATAGAGAGATAGGGAGGATAAATGCGATTGACCTTGGCCAAAAGGCCACGCTACGCGAATGGTCACGCTACGCGATCGCTGCGTTTATATACTCTTGGCTGTTTGACCCAGTGGTGCGTTACGGGGCGGACTATCTATACCCTGGCGCTTGAGCAAAAAATAATGGCAAGTCCGCCCCTAACGCACCCTACGCACTCCTACGCACTCCATGAGGTACACAGGATTTTTTCCCTCTTGCCTCTTGCCTCTTGCCTCTTGCCTCTTGCCTACTCCCTACTCCCTACTCCCTACTCCCTACTCCCTACTCCCTACTCCCTACTCCCTACTCCCTACTCCCTATTAAAACTACCAAGGATTCCCCACAATAGTAAACCATGCCCAATAGTAAGGATGGGATAAGTTCTTATTACTATTATCCTTAAGCATCTCTACTTGGGCTAGTCTTAAGGCTTCAGCTTTTCTAGGGACTAGTTTTAAATGGTCATAAAATGACTTCAGGAGTTTAAAGGTGCCATTTTGAGGCACTGCTAACAAACTGGCTAAAACCGATTGCACTTTGGCTCGATAGGCAAATCCAGCAAATCCTAATTCATACTGTTGATTGCCAAGGGCTGTATCACAAGCACTTAAGACCAATAAGTTTACCGGTGGTTGCTCTAATCCCAAGGTTTTCATTTTTCCTAATCCTAATCGTTTTTCCCCGAACTGAATGTAGGAATCATTGGCATTAGACCGAAATTTACCATGGGTTCCTAAATGAAGGATATTAAAGGATTTTTGGTTAATTTCATGCTGGAGATTAGCGATAGTGAAGTTTTCGTTTTCTAGGGCTTTAGCTGACCAAGTATTGACTAAATGCTCGATTAATTTGGGAACATAGGGTAGGTCTCGATGGTGGTCAAATTTTTCCGTGCCCATGGCGAGCACTGGCGCATTTCTGACATCGGTATAGTGGGTATCGGTCAAGCTCAAACTAGGGACTAAACCAACACTGTATTTTTCCACAATAAAGCTTTCGCCATCATGGAGGGCTGCTAAGGGGAGAGACTGCAAGTTTTTATCCATCACAAACACCAAGTTATTGATGTTTTGTTGATCTAATGTCTTCTGGAGGGGTTTAATCAGTAATTGATAGAGTTGTTGGGATTTAGCTAAGTCTTGTGGTCGAAACACCCCTGCTCTCGGAGATGCTACACTATCCCGGAATGATTGAGCCAAGGCTAACACTTGCTCCCGGCTGGTATTAGCAATCCGTTTGTAGATCATTTTGCCTTGGCTAGTTACCAATACTAGTTCTAACGGAGCATTAGGCTTTGGCTCTACAATTACATTGGGATTGATGTTGAGGAATTCGGTTTTCAAGACAACGTCTCGTCCTGGTAAATTTCCAGAATTCCGAAAAAAGACATAGATCAGTGCCGGTCTAGCATCGGTAACTTGTTCAATTTCCTTGAGTTCTGTTTGAATGTCTTTTGCTGTTTTAATCTCAGGAACAGATGACTCGACTTGACCGTTGGCTTGACTGGTAACTTGACCGGTGACTTGACTGGTAAAATAATCCTCTAGTTGATAGATTAGCATTTCTTTGGACAATGCTTCAGTTTCTTCTATCATCACTGTTGGGAGGATTTCCTGTGGTAACTCAGGTAACTCTGGCTCAGGATTGGTTACTTCAGTATTACTAGTATTAGGAGATGACTGAGTAATTCGCTCAGTAATCAGTTGAATCTGAGTGGGAAAACTACCCTGAGTATAGGACTCAAGAAACCGTTGCGTTGGCAAAATTGAATTGTCGATGCCAGTGGTAATGGCTGCAGCGGTACCATTGAGGGTGGCATCCCCTACGGTAAAGGGTATGGAACGAGCTCCGCCATTATGTCGGATGATGATCGACCCTCCTGCCACTCCGCCGCTAGTGGAAATACTAGCTGTGAGCTGATTGCGATCGCTAAAGGTATCGGTAGCTCGGAAAAATCGACCAGCGGTAATATCGACATTACCACCACTACCGTTTTCTCCCCCTTGAGCATTAATCGCACTAACTTCCACATCTCCAATCGGGTCGATAATCACATTTCCGGCATCCCCAAGACTAGCGCTAGTATTAATTACACCAGTCTTGATGGTAGTGGAGGCATCGATAAGAAGATTACCACCACTGATACCAGAGGTGTTGAGGTTGTCTGTGAATACCTCTCCATTCCTAGCGGTAAGGTTGATATCGGAGCCATTGGTGATAATGTTCCCAACTACAATGCTTTGATTGGCTTCTAGAGTAATCGAAGCATCGTCTATGCCTTGAATTGTGCCATTGCCGATGATGGCACCTGACCCGGCTGGGGCTTGAATGGTGACTGGGTCTTGGAAGGTGACCCCAGTCTCAGCAATGGTAATATTAGCGCTACTGTTAGGATTACCGATAGTGATAGCAGTAAAGCCATCTTGCAGGAGATTGATTTCTTGGGAAGTTAGAGCTATAGTACTAGTTCGGTTCCTGTGATTGCCACCAATTGCGATCGCTTGATCAGAGGTGAACGGTTGTAACGTAATGGTGGCATTCCCTCGCACTATCTCGTTAAAGTTAATGTCATCAGCAGTTAGGGTAATATCTCCTAGGGGAATAGTGCTTCCCACGGCATGATTAAACTGAATGGTGCCAGTGCCAGCATTAACACTCAGGTCTTGATTACCGTCAACAGTGCCATCAAAAGTGATGTTAGCGGTAGTGCTAGTGATGTTAGCGCTAGTGTTATCAAGATTCAGGGGTTTGAGGAAGCTAATGTTACCACTGCCAGATGTGACGGTGCTGTTGAGATTGATTTGAGTAGTGTTGGATTCCCCAATGGAGATAGTCCCTGAACCCTGAGCACGGATGAGTTGATCAATAGTGATAGTACCAGGTATATCCTGTCCCAGACTAATGTTGCCATTATTAGCAGCGCTAATCCCATTCACACCAGCCACGGTAGTAATCACAGCATTGGGATGTTGGAGGTTAAGGATAATATCGCCACTGTTGCGGGTAATAGCAGCAATATTCTGAGCTTGAACATCTATACCATTAGCATCGGCGTAGCTAAATCCATTTTCAGCATCGAATAAGACTGCCCCTTGTTCACCATCAATTTTTACTTCAGTGCCTGAACTATCAAAGATGGTACCAGCAGAGATAAATTGAGCTGTCTGATTATTAGCGAGTTGGACAACAGGATTGCTGTCACTGCTAACAAAGTGAATATCCCGGCCTCTAACGATAACATTGAGGTTTTCTTGACTCAGGTCAAAGTTGCGGATTCTTACATCACCGGTCAATTCAGGATTTCCAATGGTTAAGGTACCAGAGGAGCCTAGATCGAGGTTATTGATCAAATCGGCTGTGGTGATTTGGAAGGTGGCACCAGGGTCTTTCCCTATCCCCACGGTAGTATTAAGCTCTTTTGGTTGGATAGTGATTGTCTCAGTAATCAGCTGGGAAATCAAGTCAATCCCGCCAGCGGTAATCAAAACATCTTTAATGTTACTGACTTGTAAGGGTTGGTCCGGATTGCCGAGACTGACTTGACCATCGGTATCAATGACTAGAGTGCTGGGGCTATTGATGGGATTTTTGATAGTAATGTTACCGTTGGTAGCTGTGATTGCGATCGCTCCTCCATTTCCCGATTCCGATCCAGCATTGATACCGCTACCCCCACTATTGATTTCGATATCACCACCTCTGGTAGTTACGGTGACATCACCGGCACCTTGCGGACCAAAGGAATCGATACTAGGAATTTGAATAGTAGGTTGAGTTGTGGATAATTGACTATTGCCATCAGCATTTAGGGTAATATCCCCTCCCCTACCAGTATTATTACCAGAAGTATCCAAGCGATTATTCTGAGTGACTTCGATAGTGCTGCGAGAGTCAATCAGGATTTGTGGGGAATTAGGATTAGTATTACTATTACTTAGACCACCGGTCTTAATAGTGTCTACTTGAATTGCACCAGTGGTTAATGCAGTATTAGGCAGATACTGATTGGTTAACAAGACCAATCCATCCCGAGCTACGGTAATATCGCTAACTTTGATATCGGCACTGGTGACATTATTACTAAAATCAGCAACAAGATTACCTGAGGTGTTTCCTGGAATTCCTCCTAGTTGTGTCCAATCAATACCAGCTCTAATATCTAAGGTGGGCTGATTAGCACTATCAATCACCAAATTGCTTTGGTCAGAGACAGTGACATTAGCGAGTAAGCCGCGAAAGGGATCGGAGTTGGTGGGACTAATTTTAGGGTTAGGGTCATCACTAGGATTAATCGCAATCTCGCCTAAGGTAACACTACCCCCTGCCAAAATATGTAGGGAAGCTCCTTGGTAGTTGCCTAGACTGACATCACCATTTGCCAGAATGATGGAATCATCAGGACTAATCCAATTTCCTGGACTACCATCTAATTGTTCGATCCGAAAACTAGCGCCTGTTTGATAGCGACTACTGCCTTGTACTGGATTAGCGGAACGCAGTAGCATGTTTCCACCAGAGAAGAAACCACTAGCCTGATGATTGAAGGTGGAAATCTCTATGGCTTGATTGCCCTGGATTGATAAATTGCCTAGGGCTTCAGCAATAAAGGGGCGCGCTAGACTATCATGCGATCGCACTGTATTGCCAGCCAACAGATTCAAATCCCCAGTGGTAGAGAGCTGGCTTTCGACTAAGGTCAAATTATTAGCAGCTGAGAGCGTAGCAGTCTCAGCGTTTACCTCCCGAGCCACCACATCACCCATCTCAATCGGTAAACCAGAATCCGCGAGCTGTACTTTACCATCTGGCTTCACCACAATCGGTGTCTGTAACTCTTCAACTGACCCGGTCAACAAGGTTGGTAAATCCTGAGGTGTAAACGGTAGCTGTTCCCCATCAGCATCCGTTGGTAATTCAATTTCTATATTTAATAGGTGTCCTGGTTGGCTAATCCTAACTAAATTAGCACCATCTACAGCAGCCAGAGTAACCGTTCCGTTGGCAGCACTTGCGTTTCCTGTACTGATCACACTACCGCCGATTACGGTTAAATTATTCCCCTCTAGTACTTCCAGCTTACCAGCATTAATAATACTCCCTGGTTGATTCGAGTCAAAGGCCAAAGTCTTGGGATTACCGATTAAAGTTTGATAGTCATTTGACCCAAAGCTAGTGAACCAATTGTCTTCACCAAACCCAATCCGATTCGCTGTTGTTACGGTTAAATCACCTGGGATATTCAACCGAGCATTACCCCCAAATATCCATCCCGCTGGATTCATCAAAAATAAGTTTGAGTTACCTCCAACTACCCGAATTAACCCGTCAACAATTGACGGTTCACCCCCAATCACCCGACCCAAAATATTACGAATTTGGGGATTAGACAGAAAGGTAACTGTCTGTTCTGCCGTCAGACCAAATTTTTCAAAACTATGAAATAAATTGGCGCTATCTCCGGAAACTGTACCCCCGTCAACCGTCAAATCATTGCCATCAATTGTAATACTAGTTCCCGTTCCATCTGCGGCTGGTATAATAGAATCAGCCTTAGCAACATGGACGGGATACAGTATGGCTATACTTAAATAAATTTCTCCAACCAGAGAAAAAATCTGCCAAAACCAGTTACTATGCCACCCAACAGCTTTCACGATTAAATGCTCCCACTACACCAATTACCTACACCAATCACCTAAACTAATCATAACTTAGTTAATCGCTACATCGCTTACCTAACTTATCAGCTATCAGCTATCAGTTATCAGCTATCAGCTATCAGCATATGCGCTATCGGCAGGGTTAAGGAGGAAACCGTTAAGAATAAAACAGGTCAGCATTCGAATAATGCTGAGTTACAGAAAGCACCTCAAGTAGCGTGCGAGGTTTATTTTAAGCTGACGACGGCTGACAGCTGACGGCTGAATGCTTACACTTAATCGCTATTTAATTTCTTTATCTTAGGGAAGCTAACTGCATAATTTTCTAGTTATAAACCAAGGTATTCACACATCATAATTATTCAGTTGCTAATTTTTTAAATTACTGAATTGTCAGATTAATTGTCAGATTAATTGCTTCAAAAAATCCGCCTCCCTTGTTTACTTGCTTTCTTGGCGTCCTTGGCGTCTTCGCCGTTCATCAAACACCCCCCTTGCTCAAATCTTACCATCATCAGACTGCTGCGAATACTATCCACTCTATCAATAAACCAACCAAACTCGTAATCAGGTAACGGATCTAACAGATGGGTAACTGATCAGGGCAGGGATTGATGGGTTTTGGTTAAGACAATCAATAGGTAATTGAAATCTGCATTAGCTAAATTAAATATCAACAATTAACTATAAAAAGTTAATTGTTATTCACCCTAAAAATAAGCTATCAGCCGTCAGCTATCAGCCAAGGGCTGATAGCTGACGGCTGATAGCTGATAGCTGATAGCTTACCTATAACTTAGTCTAGATACTAGAACTTACCATTACTGGCAGCAATAGAAGTACCATTGCTCAAATAGTGCTCAGGCTGTTCCATAAAACTTATACAAAACGTCACTTAGTGACGTTTTGTAGTTTACTTCCTGCATCATCCAGGACTGTCGGCAGCACCCTGTCAGTCAGGCATTCCACCGTAGAACCTACGGCAAGACGTTCTAAATTTATGGCAGCATTAAGATCACGATCTTTAACCATGCCGCAAGCTTCACAGTTAAATACCCGAACGTTCAAAGGCATTCCCTGTTCATGTCCACAGTCTGAGCAAGTCTTTGTAGAGGGATAGAATCTGTTGGCATAAATAACTTGAGAACCATACCATTTAGACTTGTACTCAACTTGTCGGCGAATTTCGGAAAAAGCGGAATCAGCAATTGCACCAGCGAGCTTCTGATTCTTGAGCATTCCAGATACATTCAAGTCTTCTAGGACCACAGCACCGTGATTCTTGGTCAGCCATGAGGTTAACTTGTGAATGGTATCCTGGCGAATGTTCCTGACTCGCTGGTATGCCTTGGCTAACTTCAGTTTTGCCTTCTGTCGGTTGTTTGAGCCAAACTGCTTTCTGGCTAATTGCCGCTGGAGTCGAGCCAGTTTACGCTGTGCCCGTTTGTATGGCCTGGGATTTGGGAACACAGAACCATCAGAGATGGTTGCGAGTTCCTTAACACCTAGGTCTACACCAATGGCAGCCTTAAGTTTTTTTGTTGGTTCAGCCTCAAACTCGTAAGCTACAGAAATAAACCACTGATCAGCCACTCGGCTGATGGTCAATCGTTTGGTCTGGACTTGGGGCAGTGGTTCATAGGTACTAACCCAACCGATAAATGGCAGTTTCAACCGTGTGCCAGAAAATTCCATGACTTTACCGCAGTTATCCAGGGTGAAGCTATCATTTTTGCCTTTCTTTTTGAATCTGGGCTTGTCAGCTAACCCACTAAAGAAGCGGGTAAATGCTTCACCCAAATGCAGAAACACAAACTGATAAACCCTGGAACTAAGAGTCTTTTGCCACAGATAATTAGGTTTAACATGATTGGTGTAGAACTTTTTTAATTTGTGAGCAGATGGCTTCAAGCCTTCCTTATAGGCTTCGTCCCACATCCTTAACGCCCAATTCCAAACCCAACGAGCATAACCTGCGTGTTGAGCCATAATTGACTGCTGATGGTTATTTAGCTTTAACCTTGTTTTAAAGGCTCGTTGCATAGCATCGATAGTTTCTACCTGATGTGGTTGTGTCAGTTAGCTTTTTACTGGAGAGCTTTTTTAAAAGCTCTCGGTGCTCAGAGGCTTATTAAGGTTTAAGATACTTGCTTACCTGACTAACGTTGACAACATACTTATAGTAGCGTGTTGTGCCGTAAACTTTCAACTAAGTTTTGGCTCTACCTCAACCTCTACTACGTCGTTTTGGTAATCTTGACTGTTACTTCCAAAGAGGGTCTTTCTTGCCCAACGAACTAAGTTATCGACATAGGTAAATAATACCGGCACCACCACCAAGGTGAGCAGAGTAGAAGTGGTAAATCCTCCAATCACGGCAAGAGCCATCGGACTACGAACTTCACCATCGGCTCCCCATTCCAAGGCAATGGGAATCATGCCAGCAATGGTAGAGACGGAAGTCATCAAAATCGGTCGCAAGCGACTCACTCCAGCTTGAATAATGGCTTTAAACTGGGATGTCCCTTCTTTCTGATTGGCTAAGACAAAATCTACCAAAAGAATGGCATTTTTGGTCACCAATCCCATCATTAAAACTATTCCGATTAGGGCATACAGTGCCAATTCCTTCTGGCCAATCAACAGTCCCATTAAGGCACCACCGATGGATAGGGGTAAAGCCACCAAAATTCCAAAGGGATAGAGAAAACTGTTATACAACAAGACCAGAATGGCATAAATGCACAACACTGCTAGCCCTAAAGCACTCAAGAATCCACTGAAAATGTCTCGCATAATCTTGGCATCCCCGGCGGGTTCCTCAGAAACTCCAGGGGGTAGCGGATTCATAGCAGGTAGGGATTTGACTTTTGCGATCGCATCTCCTAGGGAAATCCCTTCCAAGTTGGCTCCCAAAGACACCTGACGAGCACGATTAAAGCGGTCAATCTGGGCAGGTCCACTCCCTAAACGGATATCGGCTACAGCAGTGATGGGGACTAAGGTTCCATTTCGACTGGGAACCCGCAGATTTTTGAGGGTTTCGATGTCATCCCTCGATTCTGGGTTGAGTTGGACACGAATCGGAATTTGTCGGTCAGGTAGGTCAAATTTAGCCAGATTTGACTCAAGATCTCCAATTAACGCTAAAGAGGCCGTGCGTGCGATCGCTTGAACAGATACTCCTAAATCTGCAGCACGGGCAGGGTTAGGTACAATCACAATTTCTGGTTTAACTAGACTTTCACTAGAGGTAACTTCCACTAAACCAGGAATTTGACGCATCTGTTTTTCTAGGGCTTGGGCGGTTTGAGAAAGCAGTTCACCATTCTCACTCTTGAGGACAATTGATAAATTCTTGTTAGAGCCTCCAGCCCCTTGATTACGGAAACTAACCCTCGCGCCAGGTATTTTCTGTAAAGCCTCACGCATCTGCTGCTCAAATTCTTTTCGAGAGATTTCCCGTTGGTCTTTGGGTAATAGTTTGACGTATACAATAGCAGAATTTACACCATCATTCCCAGCACTGGCCAGAACATTTTCTACAACTGGGTTTGACTGCAACAACTGATTGGTTTGTGCAATGACGTCTTTGGTTTCATTCAGTTCAGACCCCGGTGGTAGATCAATTGATACTATACTGACTCCAGTATCCCGACTACTAAACACACCCTTGGGAATAAACTGTACAAGCTGCAAGCTACCGATGAAAAAAGCTACAGCTATCAACATCGTGGTAATCCGGTGCTTCAACGCCCAGGTTAATATACTTCGATAAGGTTGTATTCGTCGCCTCTGATGGGTTGCAGGTTGTTCGGTTGCAGGTTGTTCGGTTGTAGGTTGTTCGGTTGTAGGTTGAAGGTTATTGGGTTGAAGGTTATTGGGTTGATGGTTATTGGGCCAACTTTCAACCTTCAACTTGTCAACCTTCAACGGGTCAACCTTCAACTTGTCAACCTTCAACTTGTCAACCTTCAACTTGTCAACCTTCAACTTGTCAACCTTCAACGGGTCAACCTTCAACTTGTCAACCTTCAACTTGTCAACCTTCAACGGGTCAACCTTCAACGGGTCAACCTTCAACGGGTCAACCTTCAACTTGTCAACCTTCAACTTGTCAACCTTCAACTTGTCAACCTTCAACGGGTCAACCTTCAATGCTTTTGATTTTGGCTTGAGCAAATAAGCACTCAGCATCGGTGTCATTGTTGTAGCTACCAGGGTGGAAAACATAGTAGATACAGCAACGGTTACTCCAAAGGGTTGGAAGAATTGACCAGGGATACCCTTCATGAAGGCTACAGGAATAAATACCGCGACAATAGTGGCGGTGGTAGCTACTACAGCTAAACCAATTTCCCGCGCTCCATCCCAAGCTGCTCTAATGGGTTTCTTACCCATATCCAAGTGCTGGTCGATATTTTCAATCATGCAAATGGCATCATCGACCAAGTTTCCCACCGCTAGGCCTAAACCCAGTAGGGTCATACCGTTGAGGGTATAGTTTAGGGCTTTCATCACCAAAAAGGTGGGAATAATTGATAAAGGTAGCGCTACTGCTGTAATTAGAGTTACCCGCCAATTTTTCAGAAATATCCCCACGGTGACTACAGTCAGTATTGAACCGATAATTAGGGAATCAATGGTTGCTTGGTAAGACTCACGGATGGAATCAGCACGGGTGAAGATCAAGCGCACTTCGATGTCGTCTGGCAGGGTAGTTTTTAGTTGTTCAACAGCCTTGCGAACCCCTTCTTCCACCGAGACTAAACTGCTACCAGTGCTGCGCAGCACAGAAAAGGCCACCACTGACTCCCCATTGAGATAGGCGGCTTTCCTAAGATCACCAAAGCCGTCTGTAACCTCTCCCAAACTGGAAAGGGTAACATTTGCGCCATCTGGGAGGACAATACGGTAGTTTTTCAACTCTTCGACTGTCTTAGCACTTCCCAGAGTCCGGACATTCTGTTCAGCGCCGCCGATGTTACCGCGACCACCGGGTAAGTTGACATTAAAAGTCCGAATTTGGTCATTAACTTGGGTAGCAGTGATACCAAAGGCTTGTAATCTAGCTGGGTCAAGGTCAACTCGAATTTCCCGGTCAACTCCTCCGAGTCGATCAATTTGGGCAACTCCCGGTACATTAACCAGATCACGGCTAATTTTCCGGTCAACTAGGTCACTCAATTCCTCCACCGAGCGTTTGTCAGAAGCTACCGCATAGGTCATCACTGAACCTCCGGCAAATTCTAACCGTCTGACGATAGGTTCGTTGATATCTAGGGGCAAACTTTGACGAATTTGAGCTACCGCATTGCGTACATCATTAGTTGCCTGATTGCTATCAGTTCCCAGGACAAAATTGATAACGGTGCTGGATCTGCCATCAGTAACGGTGGAGCGGATTTGGTCAATGTCTCCAAGGCTAGCAACAGCATCTTCAACTTTTTTGGTTACCTGGAATTCCAGTTCTGCCGGTCCTGCCCCTGGCTGGGTAACAGTAACCATCACCGCTGGAAGATCAATATTAGGAAGCTGATCAATTCCCAACTGCTTAAAGGAGAATAGACCGACTATTCCTAAAACCAGAAACATGACCAGAGTAGCAACCGGATTTTTAATTGACCAAGAGGAGACGTGAAAGGACATCTGATAAAGAGTTGAAGGTTAATCGGTTGAAGGTTGAAGGTTAATTGGTTGAAGGTTGAAGGTTAATTGGTTGAAGGTTGAAGGTTGAAGGTTGAAGGTTGAAGGTTAATCGGTTGAAGGTTGAAGGTTAATCGGTTGAAGGTTGAAGGTTAATCGGTTGAACGCGATTGCGTGGCCAATAGGCCAAGGTTATTGGCCCAACATGCAACTAGTAACCGTGTCACTTTCAACGGTTAATCAACATCGAACCTGTAACCTGTGTTCCTTTCAACCCTTAATGAACCTGTAACTTGTTAACTTTCAAGGCTTTTATTGAGTTTCTAAAACTTCGACGCGATCGCCGTCTTTGAGGAAAGCAGCACCTTTGAGTACAATGCGATCGCTTGGGGATAAACCACTATTGATTTCCACTTGCCCACTAAGGAGCAGTTCTCCCATGACCACTGGCTGTGCTTTAACAGTGTTATTTGCTTCGAGTCGGTAAACGATGGTGCTAGTGTCGGGTTGGGGCAATACTGCTTTGGATGGTATGGTTAAACCAGTAGTTGATGAGATGGTGATGGAGCCTCGTAAAAACATCCCTGGTAGCAAGCTACCGGAATTGGGTAAATCTACTTTCACCAGAGCTTGACGAGACTGCTGATCAACTATCGGGTCGATTTCTCGTACTGTTCCAGAAAGCTTTAGGCTGCTATCTCCTCTAGAGGATATTTCTACTGGTTGCCCAATCCGAATTTGGGACAGTTGGGTTTCCGGTACCCTTAATAACAATTCCAAACGCCCCTTTTCGATAATGGTAAAGAGTGTTTCTGAGGAAGAAGTAATATCACCGACACGGGCATTTCTGGTAGCTACTTTGCCACTGACTGGTGCCACCACTTGGGTATCCTTTAGTTGCGCCATCACTAACTGGACTTGTGCGTTCTCTCTAGCCAGTTGAGCTTGGGCTTGAGCAATTACTTCTGGACGGGAACCAGCTAATCTTTGCTGGAGCTGCTGTTGCGCTTCTACGACAGCTGCTTCTAACTGGGCAATTTCTGGGGAGTTGGTGTTTCGTGTTTGCTCAAGGCGTTGTTGGGCTTCAGATAAATTCGCTTGAGCACTGAAATATTGACTTTCCACCTCATTATAGCGGTCTTGGGAGATGGCTCCCTCGGCAATCAGTTTTTTCTGGCTCTCGTAGCGACGTTTAGCTAGACTCAACTGTGCTTCAGCAGATGCCACTTGAGCTTTGGCTTGGTCAATTTGTCTAGGAATACTAGCTTGAGCCTGTCGTAGACGAGCTTTGGCTTGGTCTAGACGAGCTCTAGCTTGGGCCTTTTCTTCTGAGCGTGTCCCCGCCTTCAGTTCTGCTAAACGGGCTTCAGCTTGGGCAACTGCTGCCTGAGCTTGAGCTAACTGTGCCTGAAGCACAGCATTATCTAGGCGTACCATTACTTGTCCTGCCTTGACAAATTCCCCTTCTCTAACCAGTACCTGTTTAATCTGTAAACCCGTTGCTTGGGACTTGACCCTAATCTCCTCAAAAGCAGCAACACTACCAATAGCTTCTAGGGTACGGTTAACTGTGGTGGTTTTTACGTCTGCCACCGTAACAGTTTGAGCAGGTACAGCAGAGGGGACAGCCGCAGGGGTTTCAGCAGAGGGGACAGCCGCAGGGGTTTGAACAGTTTCAACAGGGGAATCGGTTTTTTGAACCTTTGGAGCTGTCCCGATCAATCGCATTCCTAGGAAGGTCAGCATAATGCCTATACCCATGGCCATCACTAAAGTACCTGCTCCTGATGACAAGGGGCTTTGGGATTCACTAGTCCCGGAGCTGTGTAATGATGAGGCTGAATCCTCCTGTTGGTGATTAGCTTGGTGTAATGGTTGTTGATCTGGCTGAGTGATAGTGCCAGAGCCATTCAGCTGAGATTTCTGTTGGTGATCTGGCTGAGTGATAGTGCCAGAGCCATTCAGCTGAGATCTCTGTTCATCTAAAGTGTTTCGGGTCATGGTTATTCCCCTGTTACTGGTAGTGCTGGGTAATTTTGTTAAAGAAAGATGATTTTAAAAGGTTCTTTCTTAATATAACTTAAAAATTATTAACTAAAAAAGTATTAGGACCTGAGCTGAAACTGTCTATCCATGTTTTTTCTTAATCAAATAAGATGTATAATAGATAATCACATAATTTAGTCACCGATTCAGCCCTCCCCAACATCGACATCGGCAAAGCATCGCCAAAGGGCACAGAAAGCGATGCTCCTAAGGAGCCGCTACGGGAAAGCAAAACCTAAAAGTAGCTTACCTCCAATTACCTTCAGTCAAAGTAATTAGAGAGTAAACCTACTTAGAGATTGATACCACAACGTCTATATCTTCAGACTAATTGGCAGATCAGACTAGATTGTCTCAGTTTTTGTTTCATAGGTGCGCTTTCCGCATCTAATTATTAAATTCGCCACGGGTCGCACCTGTTGTTGCCTCAGTTTTTGTGTGGCATTTTCCTCTGTTTGCTGACCGCTCAAAGTCTAGTAGTAGTTATAAGATATACTTTCTAAAAAGGTCTAGTCATGGGTGGAAGTAGTGATAAATTTCCTTAGATAAACGCAAACCAATACCTGGGACTTCAGCAAGCTGTTTAACCGATGCGTTGCGAATATAATCAATGGAGTTAAAGTGAGCCAATAGCTGTTTTTGCCGCTGAAATCCCAATCCAGGAATCTCATCTAAACGGGAACGATTTAACTGACTACTTCTTTGTTTCCGATGAAAATTCACCGCAAAGCGATGAGCCTCATCTCTGACCCTGCGCAAAAGTTGTAATCCTGGTTGCTCGGGATGAGTTAGTAGGGGTAATGGTTCCCCTGGTAAAAATAGTTCTTCGTACTGTTTAGCTAAGCTTACCACAGGCACTTCTTCTTGTAAATTTAGCTCTTGCAATACTGCTAAAACTGCTGAGAGCTGTCCTTTTCCGCCATCAATCATTACTAAATCAGGCCAATCTTTTCTGAGTATTGATTGTTGATTGTTGAGTTTGGGTTGTTGAGTTTGGGTTGTTGAGTTTGGGTTGTTTAGTGTTGAGTGTTTAGTGTTGCTTGTTGAGTTTTGATTATCTGCTAGTTCTGGTTCGAGTTGACTTTTTTTGAAGCGACGGCGAATCACCTCAGCAAGGCTAGCAAAATCATCGGAGTGACCGACAGTGATATTAGGATTTTTGATCTTGTAGTGACGGTAGTGCTGCTTGGCTGGTGTGCCATCTAGAAACACTACCTGAGAAGCCACTGCATTGCTCCCCTGGATGTGGGAAATGTCATACCCTTCTATGCGCCGTGGTAAATCCGGTAAGTCAAGAATGTTAGCTAAATCCTCCATGGCTTTGGTGTTGCGGTCAACCAATCGCTGGGTGCGTTCCAGTTCATAGTTAGCATTGCGCTTGACCATTTCAATCAGTTCAGCTTTGGTTTGCCGTTGGGGAGTGAGTATAGTCACATTTCGACCTTTGCTCCGGCTCAAATAGTCAGCCAACATCTCCCCATCGGGTAACGGGTGTTGCACCAAAATTTCTGTGGGGATTTCCACCGCATCAGCAGTTTGGTAATGCTCTTCTAAAGCCCGTTGTAAAATTGCTCCAAGTTCTATCCCCCCATTCCCTTGAGGAGCTACATCGGCAAAAAATCCCAAGCGCCCGACTAAGTGACCAGCACGGATCTGAAATAGTTGGATGCAAGCATGTTTGGCATCAGCCGCTAGTGCGATCGCATCTCGTGATACAGTATCGTCAGGTAAGGCTACTTTTTGGTCTGTACTCAGGGAATTAAGTCCAGTAATCTGATCCCTAATCCGCGCTGCTAGCTCAAAGTTAAGGGATTCTGCTGCTTGTTCCATATTGGCCGTCAGCATCTCAATTAGTTCCCCAGTACGCCCTTGAAAAACCATAGCGATTTTCTGGATGGTTTGACGGTACTCTTCCGGTGTAATTAGTTTTTGACACACACCAGGACAACGACCTAAATCATAGTTAAGGCAAGGACGGTCTTTAAACAGAGGTCGAGGGCGTTGCCGTATGGGGAAAATCTGTTTGACCAGAGCTAAAGTATTGCGCAATAGCTTGACATCGACGTAGGGACCATAGTATTTATCCTGTTTATTCCCCATGCGCCGCTTACGGGTAATGAAGATACGGGGATAATCCTCTGACCAAGTGATGGCAACATAGGGATACTTCTTATCATCCTTGAGCAGTACGTTGTAGTAAGGTTGGTGCTGCTTAATCAGATTGGCTTCCAACGCTAGGGCTTCCGCTTCGGTATCGGTTACGATGAATTCAATATCAGTAACCTGTCCCACCATCATCGCAATGCGAGGACTCAGGGGTTGGGAGTCACGGAAATAGGAACGGACTCGCGTACGCAATTTTCGGGATTTGCCGATGTAAAGAATACTAGCGCTATGGTCACGCATTAAATAAACCCCTGGTTCCAGGGGAATTTCTTTCAATCGACTTTCCAAGGGTTCTGGATCTTGGATTAATGGCTTAGAACTCATCCGTCAATGGTCTGTGGTCAACTCTTGGTTGTTAATTACCGTGATCACCACTAGGCTTTCTTCTGTTCCGCTAGACGATTTGAGATCACATCCAGGAATTTATCCACATTAAATGGCTTGAGAATATAGTCATGAATGCCTAGTTCTCTGATCTTCTGAATATTGCTGCGATCTGCACTAGCCGTAAGAAACATAAACGGAATTTTGGCTGTGGCTGGATCTTGGCGTAGTACCTCCAAGACCCCATATCCATCTAGTTCAGGCATCATTACATCGCACAGAATTAAATCTGGTGGTTCTTGTTGAACCAACTGTACACCTTCAACACCATTTTCAGCACCCAAAGCGTCAAACCCTTCAATTTCAAGGAGTTCGATCAGATTTTCTCGAATAAAAATCTCGTCCTCAATTACCAAGATTTTATTCATTATTATCCTGTTGAACTTAACTGTTAAAATTTACATTTTATCAGAACCTTATAATAAAATCCAATTATATGGCATAGTTGGTACCTAAGCATTCAGCACTCAGCGGTCAGCCGTCAGCCCTGAGCCATTCCCTTAGCGTGAGTCTTGGCCCAAAGCTAATAGCACCTCAAGTAGCACCATCTGTAGCGCATTAGCTGATAGCTGATAGCTATTAGCTGAATGCTTACGTTGCTACATTAGCCCCATGGGATACTATTGGGGGTAGCCCAAGTTTCATCGACAGCCCAATCAAATGAAACGATATATGAGTGTACTCCAGTTGTTCTGGAGTACGGCCCTCACTGCTGAACTGGAATATCGGCTCAACTTCGCGATCGCTACCTTGAGCAGCGTAGGAAACCTGGCTGGTAGCCTATTTGGTCTATTCTTGTTTTACCGCACTGGCTACACCTTTTCTGGCTGGAATTGGGAAGAAGCGCTGGTCATACTAGGCATATTCACGTTACTGCAGGGATTTTCTGGCACATTCCTGATTCCCAATCTCAACCGGATTGTGGATCACGTCGAGCAAGGAACCCTCGATTTTATCCTACTCAAGCCCATTAGTTCTCAGTTCTGGCTGTCTTGGCGAAGTGTCAGCCCTTGGGGGTTACCAGACTTAATCTTTTCAATTATAGTAATAGGCTACGCTGGTACACGCCTAGACTTAGATATCAGCAACTATCTGTTAAGTGTAGTGCCACTATGTTTTGGGTTGACTAGCCTCTATAGCATCTGGTTTATGCTAGGAGCAACAAGCATTTGGTTTGTCAAAATCTACAATGTCACCGCTGTTCTGCGCAGTATGCTAGAAGCTGGTCGATATCCCATGGTAGCTTATCCGGCTAGCTATCGGTTCTTCTTTACCTTTGTAGTGCCAGTAGCGTTCCTGACTACAGTACCAGCAGAAGTAATGTTGAATCGGAGTGATACCTTTTGGGTAGTAGGTTCCGGTATTCTAGCCCTAGGATTGCTGTTGTTTTCTGGGATCTTTTGGCAGTTTGCCCTGCGTTTTTATACCAGTGCTTCTAGTTAGTAGGTGCCCTTTCCGTGATGGCGAGGGATTGCTCGCCATCACGGGTCGCACCTCTTGATTCTTGCGAATCAAGCTAAGATGGGTCATTGCATAAATTCTTGGTGCCAGATGGCAAAAGTCAGCAACGACCAAAGTTGGCGGCTGTTACCAGGTTTGTAGTCTTGTATCAAGTTACAAACTTCTGGTTTAAAAATACCTGTTTCAGGCAAGGTTTTAATTGACGCGCAAACATCTTCCCAGATATAATCTTTTATCCAAGATCCAAAAGGCGATCGCCAACCATACTTTTTCCGCTTTTTTACTACTTTTGGCAATAAATCTGAAAACGTTTCTCTCAGCAGTTGCTTATCTTTTTGCCAGCCCACTTTCCTGGCAAAGGGAATAGACATGGCATATTCAACAAATTGGTAATCTAAAAAAGGAGTCAGGGATTCAAAACCTGCTGGCGTACTTGTTTTATATGTCTTGATGCGATTTGATTCTTCAATGTCCAACTTCAAATCCATGTAGAGCAGGGCATCGTGGTTGCTAGTAATGTGATTGTTGGAGAGCAAACTTTTTAATAGTTCCTGATAGATCGTGTCTATCACTCCGGTATCTGTAGCGTATTCTCCCTGTAAGAGATGATTAAATTCTCCCTTGCCGTAGGTAAACCAAGTACTTAATCTTTCTACAGTTAAGGGTGCTAAGTCAACTCTTCTAAAAGCTGTAGGATTAAAGTGATCTTTCACTGGCCATTTGTTTCTGTTGGCATAGCCTAAGTTGCGCAACCACTTAGGTAATTTTTGCAAGAGGCTAATCTGCATATCTAATAAATGGCGCGGCTCACCTCCCAAGATGGCATCACTGCCATCCCCAGTCATTACTACTGCAATTCCTTGCTCCTTAAGCCATTCAGCCAGCAAGACCATGGTGACGTTAATCTGGTTACCATGAGGCTCACCATAATTTCTCACACAACGCCGCAGTGTGCCGATTAAATCTTGTCTCCCAGAGATAATCAGCTGACTATGTTTGGTACCAAAATGGGCACTCACTGCCTTAGCAACATCAGCATCAGAGTTACACTGATTCGGATTTGTGTTCCAGATTTCAGCATCAACAGAACCAATTTCAAAGGCTGTAGAAAAGGTATGAACTGGTTCTTTTAAGAGTTTGCTCATCATCCCCACAACCAGGGTAGAGTCTAAACCACCACTCAGAAGTGCTGCGGGAGAAAAATCACTGTTGCGATCTAAGCGACGCTTTACCGCCAACTCAAACCGCGAGCGAAGATTGTCTCTTATTTCTGCTTCTGGGGTACTCTGCAATGTTGCCACTTGCTTGAGTTGCCAGTAGCAATGTAGCTGGGGTGTTTTTCCGGCTTCAATGATTAAACTATGAGCAGGTTGTAGCTTTTTTACCCCCTTAACTAGGCTCAAGGGAGAAGGAACGTATCCAAAAACCAGGTAGGATTGCAACCCTTGAAGGTCCACAGTTTTGGAAACAACAGGGTGTTCTAGGATTGCCTTGAGTTCTGAAGCAAAAATGAAAGTAGAGTGTACCTCATCGAAGAAGTAATATAGTGGTTGCTCCCCAAATCTGTCTCTCGCTAACCACAGCTTTCCAACAGAGCGGTCCCAAATGGCAAAAGCAAATGTGCCATTGAGCTTATGAACAACCTCTGTTCCCCAAGCTTCGTATCCCTTCAGTAACACTTCAGTGTCACGATTAGATTGGACATGAAACCCCAATGTTTCCAACTCGTCTCTGATTTCTCGGCAGTTGAGAATTGTACCACTGAAGACAACGACACTTGTATGGTTAGAGTTCCACATTGGCTTATAGCTATCAGCGCTTAAGTCTCTCGTGATCAGGGGAACATAACCTAGAGCCACTCCATCCTCTGGTTTAATGTCTAAATAACTGTCATCAGAACCACTATAGGCAATTGCATTACGCATGCGCAGAAGCAAGTTCCGATCAAGATGCTGATCTGTAGCTGTGAAAATGCCTACTATACTACCCATGAATGCTGGATACCTCGAACAAAACAAATTGCGTTCGCTTAGCGTGACCTACGGTCAATCGCGAAGCGTGGCCTACGGCCAATCGCCCTCTGATAGCTGAACAAGTAACTCAACAACTAATTAGAGGACTTATGACTATAATTCCCGTAAGTCTTGACAAAATTACTATTTTGGTATCTAAGCGCAAAATTGGGCTTTTTAATGGTGATCGCACAATTGTGAACTTAGGATTAATCTCCAGGTTGCTTTTACAGGGAACCAAAGCAGCAACGAAAAAAGTGATGCTCCTAAGAAGCCGCTACGCGAACGCAGAAATTACGGATACCCATTAGCAGGGATTGTCATTCCGAAAATTCCTGAGATTATGAATTTTTCCGAGCTGCTGCTTTGGTTTTTGCTCTTGTCCACTGCTGCTAGGTTTGCGTTCGCCGCTATTTAACTATTTGGATTACTTGTGGATTGGTGTTCGCGTAGCGTGGCCTTTTGGCCAAGGAGCCAGTATTGGTGTAATAATGTGGTGACAGCTCCAATTAGTTGAGCTTGTTAATTAATCCCTTCTAGCTCTTCCTCTGAAACATCGGGAGAATAAGCAGCCATCAGAATTTATTCGGCTGGTTGCGGAGAAGCTTCTCTGACTGTTCGCGTAGCGTGGCCTTTTGGCCAAGGCTATGGTTGCTCAACATTTAGAGTAATTTTCGTTTTAAATTGCTCTATGTGCTCTATAATTTTATTCTTCTGAACAATTCAACTGAGCTTTGTCTAAACCTAACCTTTGATTCATCTATCTCAGGGCAAACGGATCTAAATTAGATTTAAAAATTGTCTATTTTGTGCTGTGATAGCAATGGCTGTAATGGTGTTTCTAAATTAAAAGTACGTTCGCGTAGCGTGGCCTTTTGGCCAAGGAATGTAGCGCTATGAATCCTGCTGTACTCGACTATTTTTTGATTAGTTGCTAAGGCAAAGCATCGGGTCTATGACCTGATCAAATCAAAATAAATCATGGTCGCCCAAATGCTTTGCCCCTCAATCAGTAGACTTCGCGGCAGTTGTCAGGAGATAGGAGACAGGAGACAGAAAACAGTAACAATAATTGACGAAAACAGTATCAAAAAAATACTTTTGCAAGAGGTCTAGTAATAAGGTTTTATAGCGGTTTCTAGCCTAATGAGGTACACAAGATTTTTTCCCTGTTCCCTCTTCCCCTCCTGGGAGGGGTTAGGGGTGGGTTCCTCTTCTCTGTTCTCTGTTCCCTGTTCCCTGTTCCCTGTTCCCTAAAACCAGGGACTCTGTACCTCACCAAATTGAAAACCGCTATACTACCCTTGTGAACTCAATCCCATCCAATCGGTGTGGAAAAACTCACCCCTGGGTTTATCCAGGCGCTCGTAGGTATGAGCACCAAAGTAGTCGCGCTGTGCTTGGGTCAGGTTTTGGGGTAAGCGATCGCGTCGGTAACTGTCGAAGTAATCTAGGGATGCACTAAAAGCAGGCACTGGAATCCCTAATTTGTTTGATACCGCTAGCACTTCTCGCCAACCATCCTGACGATCCAAAATCGTTTGCTTAAACTCAGGAGCTAACAACAGATTGGGGAGTTGGGGATTTTGGTTGAAGGCATTCTTAATCTTATCCAAGAAACCAGCTCGAATGATACAACCTCCTTTCCAAATCCGGGCAACTTCACTCAAGTTCAGATTGTAGTTAAACTCTTCCGATGCCCGACTCAACAGTGCCATTCCCTGAGCATAGGAACACATCTTAGAGCAATAGAGAGCATCCCGGACTTTGGTAATAAATGCTTTGACATCGCCATCATACTTACCCACAGGACCAGTGATTTCCTTAGCTGCTGCTACCCGCTGATCCTTGAAAGAGGACATGACACGAGCATTGACTGCTGCGTAGATGGTAGGAATTGACACCCCTAGTTCTAGGGAACTAACTACAGTCCACCTTCCAGTTCCCTTTTGTCCAGCAGCATCAAGAATCATCTCCACTAACGGCCCATTCGTTTCTGGATCAATGTATTTGAATATATCCGCTGTAATTTCAATCAAAAAGGAATTCAGTTCATCAGTGGTGTTCCATTCAGCAAATACCTCATGCAGCTGCTTGTGATCTAGTCCCAAGGCATTTTTCAGGACATCGTAGGCTTCAGCAATCAGTTGCATGTCGCCATACTCAATGCCATTGTGTGCCATTTTCACGTAGTGACCAGCACCACCGGGACCAATGTAGGTAACACAGGGACCATCATCAACCTGAGCTGCAATTTTGACCAAAATTGGTTCTAAATCCTGGTATGCTGATGAAGTACCACCAGGCATTAAACTCGGACCATTGAGCGCTCCTTCTTCACCACCACTGACGCCCATGCCAACAAATCCCAATCCTGTGGCTTCTAAATCCTTGGTCCGCCGCTCGGTCTCTTCGTAGAGAGAATTGCCACCATCAATGATCATATCTCCTGGCTCTAGGAGAGGTTTGAGTTGCTCAATAACTGCATCAACTGGCTTCCCTGCTTTCACCATCACTAGGATTTTGCGGGGTCGCTCTAGAGCTTGAACAAAATCTTCCAAGGAATAAGCAGCTTTCACATCCTTGCCCTGAGCACGCTCAGCCATAAATTTCTCGGTTTTGGCAGCAGTCCGGTTGTATACTGCGATTGGGAAACCACGACTTTCTACATTAAGCGCGAGGTTTTCCCCCATTACAGCCAAACCAATTACCCCAAAGGTCCGTTGTGTCATAAAAATCTCCGCCAGTTTTGCTGTAGTAGTTGTCTAGGGTGGATTCACTCCCAGGTTAGCCCGATATTTTCGGTTCTTTCCTAAAGAAGAGATTAAGAGTTTTGGTAGTAATACCATTAAGAAATGCTACATTCAGATATGCGGAAATTCCTGATTGATACCGATACGGCTTCCGATGATGCCGTTGCACTCCTGATGGCACATCGTTGGCCAGATGTCCAGGTTGAAGCTATCACTATAGTGAGTGGAAATGTACCTGTGGAACAGGGAGCAAAAAACGCCCTGTATACCCTCCAGATGTGTGGCGCATCCACCCCTGTCTACCTTGGCTGCCCTACACCGATGCTCCGCCCATGCCACTATGCTCACTGGTTCCATGGTGAAGATGGTATGGGGAACATGCACTACCCTGATCCCCAGGCTAAACCCCAGCTAGCTCATGGTGTGGATGTCATCATCGATACTATCAAGACCAATCCCAGGGAGATCACCTTAGTTACTCTAGCACCACTGACTAATATTGCGATCGCATTACTCCGTGCCCCAGAAATAGCCTACCTAGTAAAGCGTTGCGTAATCATGGGTGGAGCCGCTAATGTGGTGGGCAACGTTACTCCAGCTGCGGAATATAACATTTGGGTAGATCCAGATGCCGCTAAAATTGTCTTTCACAGTGGCATGCCCATGGAAATGGTCGGTTGGGAATTAAGCCGTGGTGAAGCAGCATTGCTCCCCGATCAGATCGCACAAATCAAAAACTTAGGCACAGAATTATCACGTTTTGCTGTAGACTGCAATACTAGCGCCTTAGAAGCCAGTGTTAAGATTCAAGATTCCCCTGGCTTAACCCTTGCTGATCCTGTAGCGATGGCAGTGGCTCTCGACCCAGCCATCGTAACCAGGCAAGGTAAATACTATGTCGAGGTAGAAACAGTAAGCGAACTCACCCGTGGTCAAACTGTAGTGGATGAGCTAGGAGTACTTAACCAAACACCAAACATGACCGTAATTTGGTCCATCGACGCACCCCGATGGAAAGAAAATTTATATCGTTGCTTGGGATAATTTTTAATTAAATCTGTTGCAAGAGTCATCAATTTTGCGAAAGAAAAGAATGAAGAATTAAGAATGAAGAATTAAGAATGAAGAATTAAGAATGATTAGATATCATATTTTAAGTAAAAAATTGCGATCAATCAAATAATAATCTGTAAAAGTCTGGCAATAAAGGATGATAAATATTAGGTATTTAAAAAAAACTTTTATCAAATCACATTTGTTTGTTTGAATTAAGCAAAAATATCTTTAAAGATACCAAGTTAAATAAAAAATACTTTATCCAAAGTTCCCGATTCCATTACCCTATTAATAAGGCTATGGGGGATTCCAATTCTAAGTTATCAATTTTAAATTCTAAATTCTAAGTTATCAATTTTAAATTCTAAATTCTAAATTCTAAATTCTAAATTCTAAATTCCCTGTTTCCTGTTTCCTTATGTCCCGTGCCAAAGCTCTAAAATACTACATAATAATCCGTCTTCTCCTAGCGCCCCTGATGCTATGGACTATTACCACCCTAGTGTTTCTTCTGCTCAGAGCTACCCCAGGAGATCCCGTGGATGCTGTGTTAGGGAATCGTGCTCCAGATAGGGTTAAAGAAGAATACCGACAACAATTAGGATTAGCCGACCCGTTGTGGTTGCAGTATATTCGCTACTTAGGATCCTTGCTACGTTTAGACCTAGGTACCTCAATCACCAGCCAAGGTCAAAAAGTCTGGGAGATTATTCAACAACATTTCCCCGCCACTGTAGAACTATCAGTATGCGGCATGGCCATAGCATTCTTAGTTGGTATAGGAGTTGGGACTTTAGCGGCATCCCGCAGCGGAACAGTTTGGGATGTGGGGGGGAGATTATTTGGCATCATTACTTACTCCATCCCTCTGTTTTGGATGGGGATGGTGGTGCAGTTAATTTTCTCTGTTCAGCTGGGTTGGTTTCCCATCGGTACTCGCTATCCCATTACCCTACCAACACCAGAAGGGTTTACTGGTCTTTATACAATAGATAGTCTCTTCAGTGGTAATTTAGTTCAGTTTTTCACTGCTATCTATTATTTAGCGTTACCCAGTATTACCTTAGGGCTGCTGTTGAGTGGCATCTTTGAACGGATTGTGCGGGTAAACTTGAAGCAAACTCTCAAGGCTGATTATGTAGAAGCGGCTAGAGCTAGAGGTATTCACGAAAGGCGCATTGTTTTTGCCCATGCTCTGAAAAATGCCATGATTCCTGTGATTACAGTGCTAGGGTTGACCTTAGCTGCTTTATTAGGTGGAGCAGTGTTAACAGAGGTGACGTTCTCTTGGCCAGGGTTAGGGAATCGGTTGTATGAGGCAATTTCTGGGCGGGATTACCCGACGGTGCAAGGGATTATGGTATTTTTTGCCACTATTGTGGTAATCGCAAGTATTGCCATTGATATTGTTAATGCTTTGATTGACCCCCGTATTCGGTACTAATAGCAATTATTTAACGTAGGACTACAGATGGAGATGGGCAGATGGGGAGATGGGGACATAGGGAGATTGGTGGAAGAGAAAGTTGTAAGTTTGAGCGCAACTCGATATTAGCAGGTGATCCGTAGCAGATCAGGAGTACTGAAAGCCGAAACTATACTGGATAGAGTGAGTGTGGTGAAGGTTAAGTGAGTGATTAAGTGATAGATAATTTGTATATGAGGCAACATTTTGCTTCATGATGAGTAAAGAAGCACGTAAGGAGTACTCCGAAAATGCTGGCATACCTCTTGGCGTTGGTTATTGCTCTTGGTAGCTTAGTCTTTTACCTAGCTGCCTTCTTTTTACCAGAGGTTCATCGTAAATATGACTTTATCTGGAGTGGAGTGGGATTATTCTACGCTCTAGTCTTATGGATTTGTGCTGGACGCATTACTGGCGGCGTCTTAATCGGTCAAATTGCGGGTGTATCTTTGGTAGGCTGGTTGGGTTGGCAAACCTTGACCTTGCGACGAGCCTTGATACCGGTTGAACAACAAACCCCTATCCCAAGTCAAGCTGAATTTATCACCAAGATTCAAGAAATACTGCCACTTGAGTCATTAAAAGGGCTACTAGCTAAAATAACTGGCTTTTTTGGCAATCGTTTCGGCAAACGCCAAGACTCAGGCCGAACTCCTGCTGTACCGGCAGATACCACCATGGCGTCGCCCACCCAGGAAACTAATCCCAAAACTGCCCAACCAAGCCCTGCAGCGGATCAAGCAACTACGGTACCATCCACTACCCAAGAAGCGGTTTTAGAAACAGATGACACTAAAACCTCAGATTCCGCTGAAACGACTCCCCCTAAGACAGAAACCCCCCAACCAGTAGCAGTGGCTAAGGAAGACTCACCCCCCCCACAGCCAGAGTCAAGTCAGGAGCCAGACCAGAAACCAGAAGCGATCGCACCAGAAGCAAAAGCCCCAGAAGCAAAAGCCCCAGAAGCAAAAGCCCCAGAAGCAAAAGCCCCAGAAGCAAAAGCCCCAGAAGCAAAAGCCCCAGAAGCAAAAGCCCCACCTCCTCCTAATCCCAAGGTGAAAGAAAAGTCAAGCGCAACACAAAAGCCGCCACCAGCTCCAACTCCGAAAAAACCGATTCCTAAAAAATCCGACAATCCTTCCAAGGAAAGTTGAAGGTTGGGGAAATTGTTGCTCATAATAATAAGAGATATATATAGACATATATCCTTTGTTGACATCCTTTGTTAACATCCTTTGTAGACCGTTGATTGTTTAATATTGCTGTAATGGTGAATCTAACTACTCAGCAATACACAGTCAGCGGTCAGCAGGTTAAAGTGGGTTAGATGGATCTAATCAACTCTTAATAAACTGCTCTACTAGTAGAATTTCGGCTTTAAACTGTGACAGCATCCAAAAGCTATAAAGATACGGTCAATCTGCCCAAAACCGAGTTTAATATGCGGGCAAACGCTATCAAGCGAGAACCAGAACTCCAACAGTTTTGGGCAGAGCAAACTATTTACGAGCGCCTGTCACAAACTAATCCTGGCGAGATTTTCGTGTTGCATGATGGCCCCCCCTACGCCAACGGCTCTCTGCACATGGGTCACGCCCTGAATAAAGTCCTCAAGGACATCATTAATAAATACCAACTGCTGCAAGGTCGCAAAGTTCGCTATGTCCCTGGTTGGGACTGTCATGGCTTGCCTATTGAGCTAAAAGTATTGCAAGCTATGAAGCTAGAGGAGCGTCAACAGCTCACTCCGATCAAACTGCGCCGGAAAGCGAAGAAATTTGCCCTGAAAACAGTAGAGCAGCAAAGTAAAGGTTTCCAGCGCTATGGGGTATGGGGAGACTGGGAAAATCCTTACCTGACTTTAAACCCACAGTACGAAGCGGCTCAAATTGGGGTATTTGGTCAGATGGTCTTGAAGGGCTACATCTACAGAGGTCTCAAGCCAGTTCACTGGAGTCCCAGTTCTAAAACAGCCCTAGCGGAAGCGGAGTTGGAATATCCGGAAGGTCACACCTCCCCAAGTATCTATGCCGCTTTCCCAATGACTAAGGCAGCGCCAGGGATAAAGGAGATCCTAGACCCATTTTTGCAAAATCTGGGTGTGGCGATCTGGACTACAACTCCCTGGACAATCCCTGGGAATTTGGCAGTAGCGGTTAATCCAGAACTGACCTATGCGGTAGTGGAAGGTGGTTCACAAACTAACCAATCCCAATTCTTATTAGTAGCAGCAGATTTGGTAGAAAGACTATCAGCTACTCTGGAAACTCCACTTACAGTCAAAACGACTGTTAAGGGTGAGGCGTTGGAAAATTGTACTTACCAACATCCCCTATTTGATCGGGAAAGCAAAATTGTGATTGGTGGGGATTACATCACCACTGAATCGGGGACAGGTTTAGTCCACACGGCTCCTGGTCATGGTCAAGAAGACTATGGTGTGGGTCAGCGTTATGGCTTACCTATCCTTTCTCCAGTAGATGCGGATGGTAAGTTTACAGCAGAGGCCGGACAGTTTGCTGGGTTGAATGTGCTCAAGGATGCCAATCCAGCCATCATTGAGGCACTGAACACAGCTGGGTCATTGCTCAAAGAAGTACCCTATGTTCATAAATATCCTTATGATTGGCGCACTAAAAAGCCAACTATCTTTAGAGCGACAGAACAATGGTTTGCTTCAGTAGAGGGATTCCGGGATGAAGCAATAAATGCGATCGCATCCGTAAAATGGATCCCTGCCCAAGGACAAAACCGGATTACCCCGATGGTGGCGGATCGTTCCGATTGGTGCATTTCCCGCCAACGGAGCTGGGGTTTACCAATTCCGGTATTCTACGACGAAGAAACCAACGAACCCCTGCTCAATGAAGAAACCATTGCTTACGTCCAGGGAATTATTGCTGAGAAAGGTTCCGATGCCTGGTGGGAACTATCAGTAGAGGAATTGTTACCAGAATCCTATCGTAGTAATGGTAAGACCTACCGCAAGGGTAACGATACCATGGATGTCTGGTTTGACTCCGGGTCATCTTGGGCAGCAGTGGCCGAGCAACGGGAAGAATTACGCTATCCCGTGGATATTTACTTGGAAGGATCAGACCAACACCGGGGTTGGTTTCAGTCCAGCTTACTCACAAGTGTAGCCAGCAATGGCTATGCTCCCTACAAAACGGTTTTAACCCACGGCTTTGTTCTAGATGACCAAGGACGCAAGATGAGTAAGTCTTTGGGGAATATCTTGGAACCAGCTATAATCATCGAGGGTGGTAAAAACCAGAAAAAAGAACCCCCCTACGGAGCTGATGTGCTGCGATTGTGGGTATCTTCTGTAGACTATTCCTCAGATGTTCCAATATCTCAGAGTATTCTTAAGCAGCTAGCAGATGTCTATCGCAAAATTCGCAATACAGCCCGTTTCCTGCTAGGGAACCTTCATGACTTTGACCCAGCTAAGGATAAGGTGCCTGTTCAGGAATTACCGGAATTAGACCGCTACATGCTACACCGGATCACAGAGGTATTTGAGGATGTAACTGATGCCTTTGAGAGTTATCAATTCTTCCGCTTCTTCCAGAGCGTGCAGAACTTCTGTGTAGTAGACCTGTCTAACTTCTATCTGGATATTGCCAAGGATAGACTCTATATCAGTGCTCCCAACTCACCACGGCGGCGCAGTTGTCAGACAGTGCTACAAGTAGCAGTAGAAAATTTAGCTAAAGCGATCGCACCCGTACTCTGTCATATGGCAGAAGATATCTGGCAATACCTCCCTTACCAGAAATCCCATCAATCGGTTTTTGAGTCAGGTTGGGTCAAATTAGACGAGCAATGGAAAAACCCTGAACTAGCCGCCTCCTGGTCAACCTTGCGCAGCATCCGCACAGAAGTCAATAAAGTACTTGAACAAGCCAGAGCCGAAAAGATGATTGGCTCATCTCTAGATGCTAAGGTATTGCTTTATGTTAAAGATCAACAATTAAAGCAGCGCCTGGAAGCTATGAATCCTTCCGATAGCCTGAGTGGCAATCAAGTGGATGAATTGCGCTATCTGCTCTTAGCCTCTCAAGTAGAATTAGTAGATTCCCTAGAAGCTATACAAACAGCCACCTATAGGGCTGAATCAGAAACTATAGCGCTAGGGGTAGTCAATGCAGAAGGCTTAAAATGCGATCGCTGTTGGAACTACGGATCTAAAGTAGGTACAATTGCTGAGCATCCTACCATCTGCGAACGCTGTAATGCTGCCTTAGCTGGTGACTTCTGAAGTGACTTGTGAACTGACTTGTAAGCTATTCGTGATTCAAAGATTGCTAAGCACGGTTAGCACTATTAGCCATATATAGCAGTTCTCAATTGGTTGAGGTACATTTTGGAGTTTAGGCAAAAGGCAAAAGGCAAGAGGCAAGAGGCAAGAGGCAAGAGGCAAGAGGCAAGAGGCAAGAGGCAAGAGGCAAGAGGCAAGAGGCAAGAGGCAAGAGGCAAGAGGCAAGAGGCAAGAGGCAAGAGGCAAGAGGCAAGA
>NZ_JAAHIH010000015.1 GCF_010671925.1 Moorena sp. SIOASIH
GGTTTAATTATTTGTACTGGTGTGCCGTTGATTTCACTGAAAGTGGTTCTCAGGGTTTCATGGCGAGCGATGATTTGGTTGAGACTTTTTTGTAGGGCTACATAGTCTAGTTTACCTACTAGATGTAGAGTTAATGGCATATTGTAGGCGTTGCTACTCAAGGCCATTTTTTCTATAAACCATAGCCTTTGTTGTGCATAGGATAATGGTGGCGGGTTGCCGTCTTTCACTCTTGGTGTGATGGCTATTGTCTCCACACCCTCACTTGCTGCTAGATATTTCTCCAGTTTCTGAGCTAAACTAGCTAGCTCTGGCGTTTCAAAAAGAGTCTTGAGAGGGCACTCCACTGCAAATGCCTGTTGTATCCGAGACACAACCTGAGTTGCCATCAAAGAATGACCCCCCAAATCAAAGAAGTTGTCGTGTATTCCGACCTTTTCTATACCCAACACTTCTGCCCAAATTTCTGCTAAAACCTTCTGTGTCTCCGTCTGTGGAGCCATATACTCTGTTGACGCACTAATAGCTAAATCTGGTGCTGGTAAAGCCTTGCGGTCTACCTTGCCATTGGGAGTCAGAGGCAGTTGGCACAACAGTACAAACCTACTAGGTATCATATATTCTGGCAACTGCTGTTTCAGATAATGTTTCAGTTTATCTATTTGTTCTGTCTCTGATACTTCTAGAATTTCACTTTCTAGCACTAGATAAGCTACTAAACCTTTATTACCATAGTTATCTTCTCTTGCTAATACTACTGTTTCTTTGACTGTAGGATGTTGAGTTAGGGTAGCTTCTATTTCTCCGGTTTCAATACGATATCCTCTAATTTTTACCTGATGGTCAATTCGACCTATAAATTCGATGTTGCCATCTGGTAGATAACGTCCTAAGTCTCCAGTTTTATATAATCTTGTGGCTTGTGACTTGTCAAAGGGGTTGACTATGAATTTCTCGACTGTGAGTTCGGGGCGGTTGTGGTAGCCTGTTGCTAAACCATCTCCTCCAATATGAAGTTCTCCAGGCACTCCTATGGGCACTGGTTGTAAATTTGAGTCCAGGATGTATACCTGGGTGTTGGATATTGGCTTACCTATGGGCAGATTTGTTGCTCCTTCTGCTACTTTAGTCACCTTGTACCATGAAGAGAATGTAGTGTTTTCTGTCGGTCCATAGACATGAAGCAATCTTTCTGGTGCCCCTTTCTCAAGTACCTGTTTCACTGATTTCGGGTCTACTGCCTCTCCTCCAAATAACAAATGTTTCAAGGTACTGAATGCTTCTGGTATTGAGTAGGCTAACTGATTAAATAAAGCTGTTGTCAAAAACAGTGTAGTAATTTTTTCTTGTTTGATATAGTTGACAAACTCTTGAGGAGAAAGGAGTACAGATTTGGGAATTACTACTGCCACTGCTCCGTGTAATAAAGCTCCCCAAATTTCAAATGTGGCTGCATCAAAAGAGGTGTTGGAAACTTGAGCTACTCGGTCTGTTGGCTCCAATTGCACATAGTTGGTGTTGCTAAAAAGCCGAACTACTCCTTGATGAGGAATAGTTACTCCTTTTGGTTGACCCGTTGAACCTGAAGTATAGATAACGTAAGCTAACTGATTAGCTGTTACCTGATTTTCTGGCGTTTGCTGACTCTGTTGATTAATAATTTCGGAATCTGTATCCAAACAAATCACAGATGCTTTTGTGTCCGATAGATGATGTTGCCATTTTTCTTGAGTCAAGATGATGGATAGTTGTGCATCTTCTACCATGTAATGGAGACGCGAAGTTGGATAATTCGGGTCTAATGGCACATAAGCTCCTCCGGCTTTGAGTATGGCTAATAAACCTACTACCATCTCGACTGAGCGCTCTACACATATTCCCACTAGCATTTCTGGTTTGACTCCCAAGGTTTGCAAGTGGTGGGCTAGTTGATTAGCTTTGCTGTTTAATTGGGAGTAGGTGAGCAATTGTCCTTCAAATACTACTGCTACTGCATCTGGGGTTTTCTCTACCTGCTCCTCAAATAACTGATGGATACATTTGTCTGTGGGGTAATCTGTTTTGGTATTGTTCCACTCCACCAGTATTTGCTCTAGCTCTGCCCCTGTCATTAATGGCAACTGGCTCATAGGTCGCTGTGGAGTCTCTACTGCTGCTGAGAGCAAGTTTTGGTAATGTGACAGCATCCTGCTAATAGTTTCGGCCTCAAATAAATCTCTGTTATAGGCACAGAATCCTTTGATTTCTTCTCCTACTGGCCACAGATGTAACTCTAAGTCCATCCGCACTGTCATCTCAGCTCCTGCCCCTTCATACCAACCTACTTCTAAGTTAGGCAGGTTGAAGGATGGTTTTAATATTTCCTCCTGCTGAACCGCAAACGACACCTGAAATAAGGGGTTTTGGGATAGAGTCCGTTCTGGTTGCAATTCTTCTACTAATTTCTCAAAGGGTATGTCTTGGTGACCATAAGCTTCTAGGGCTGTTTGTTTAACTCGGTTTAATACTTCTGTGAAACTTGGGAACCCTCCCAGGTCTGTGTACATGACTAGGGAGTTGACAAAGAAACCTATCAACCCTTCTATTTCTCGGCGGTTGCGGTTGGCTATCGGTGTTCCTACTGCTATACTCTGTTGACCACTGTAACGAGACAGCAATACTTTGAATACTGCTAACAGGGTCATAAATAGGGTGGTTCCCTGCTTTTGGGTGAGTTGTTTAACTTTTGATGTTACTGCTGCTGGTATGTTGATCGGTATACCTGCTCCATTAAAAGTTTGAACTGGGGGTCGGGGATGGTCTGTGGGTAGTTGTAGTTGAGGTAAGTTTTGGAGCTTTTGCTTCCAGTAGTTGAGTTGACTTTCGAGAGTTTCACCTTGTAAGTAGTTCCTTTGCCAGACAGCAAAGTCAGCATATTGTATAGGTAGTTCTGGTAATGAGGGTGATTTGTCGAACAGTGTGGCAGTGTAAATAGCTGAGAGTTCTTTAGGTAATACTGTCAGTGACCAGCCATCACTAGCTATGTGATGTAATGTGATTTGCAGTATGTGTTCTGTTGTTCCTAGTTGAAACAACTGAGCCCGTATGGGAGGGTCTACTTCTAGATTGAATGAAAGTTCATTTTCTTGTTGGAATAGTTGTTGTAGTTTGGTGGTAGCTTCTGATGGTGTTAACCCACTTAGGTCTTTTCTGGGTAGTTCTAGTTCAAAAGAGGGTTTAATTATTTGTACTGGTGTGCCGTTGATTTCACTGAAAGTGGTTCTCAGGGTTTCATGGCGAGCGATGATTTGGTTGAGACTTTTTTGTAGGGCTACATAGTCTAGTTTACCTACTAGATGTAAGGTTAATGGCATATTGTAGGCGTTGCTACTCAAGGCCATTTTTTCTATAAACCATAGCCTTTGTTGGGCATAGGATAATGGTGGGGGGTTGCCGTTTCGCTCAATAGGCTTAATTAAGTTTTCCTTGAATTCTCTCTTTAAATTAGCTTGTTGTAAAAAAGTAATAATTTCCTGCTTACGATTGCTTAATTGAGTCTGTAGCTCTGATGTCAATACTCCCTCTGGAGCTTTACAACGCAAGCGTTCACCTTCAAGCCATAATTTGACATTTTGATTAGCCAGATTCTCTAAAAATTTTTTTACTGTTTTCATAGTTCGATTTCTTCTAATTTTTCTTGATTGTTAGAAATTGTTTCTAGTCGTTCTGCTAAAAAAGCATCGTCATCTATCGCATCAATGTCAGCGCCTAATTGTTTGATAGTAGGATTTTCAAATAGCTTACTTACAGATAACTCTACTGACAATCCTTGTCGCACACGAGAAACAACCTGAGTTGCCATCAAAGAATGACCTCCCAAATCAAAGAAGTTATCATGTATACCCACCTTTTCTATACCCAACACTTCTGCCCAAATTTCTGCTAATACCTTCTGTGTTTCCGTCTGTGGAGCTACATACTCCGTTGACACACTACTAGCCATATCCGGTACAGGCAAAGCCTTACGGTCTACCTTACCGTTAGGAGTCAGAGGCAGTTGCGACAACACCATCAACCCCGATGGCACCATATACTCTGGCAACCGCGACTGTAGATACTCTCTCAACTGCGGTATCAGTTCCTTTCTGAACTGGGAACTCAACGGATTATTCCCATAATTATTCCAGTTACTTGCTACCACCGATTTTTGAGTTAGGGGTGTTAACACTATCCCTTCTTTGGCTAACTCACTGCGCACAAATACCCCATCCATCAATTCCGGACCTCCCTGAGCAGACCAACACAACTCTAGAGAATACCCATTATCCGAACTCAGTTGATGTAGCCTCTCTGGGTCGATGCCATTGACTCGCTTCTCCTGTAAAAACTGCCTCAACTGCTGTACATTCTGTTTTGATTCTGGCTGTGATAGCCACTCTACCAACTCTACATCATTAGCTACTCTGCCATTGACTAAACCACTAAAGCAAATTGATTCTGGCCCAATGTCTCGCAGATAAGTTTCTATCTGTTGAGCACTCAGAGCCGCTCCACTTTCTACAGTCGGTGTTATTACTTTTCCTGGTTGTGCCTCTATATGCAACAGTACGCTATAGCGATATTTATTCAGTTCATTGTGTTCTGTTCCCCTCTGTAAACGTATTTGTACATGAGTTATTTCTGGATGTTTTTCTTTCAGAGCTACAAACAACTCTGGTGAGACTAACAACTCGGTCTCCTGCTCCATTTTTATGTCTATCTTTTCTTTGAGTTGTTGTCTCGACAGTGAGGGAGTTGCTTGATACAGTTGCACTGAACTGTGAAAGGCTTTCATTAATGGCCAACTCCGGATATCCCCTAAGAAAATCATCCCTCCTGGTTTGACTACCCTGATACTGTTTTCTATTACTTCCAACAGATATTCCACACTAGGGAAATACTGCACTATTGAACTCAGTAGGACTACATCGAAACTGTTATCTGCCACATCAGCCATGTCTTCAGCTCGTTTCTGTGCTAAGGATACATGACCATATTTGTCGGGTTCCTGTTCTATTTGTTGTTTGATGTATTCTAATGAGACATTGGAGATATCTGTTCCATAATATTTTTTTGTCTGGGGTGCGATTTGAAACAGGAGCATTCCTGTGCCACAACCTATTTCCCACACACTCTCTGGTTTCTGGGCTAATACTTGAGTTACTATATCTCCTGCCCAGATGCGCATTTGCTCTACTGGTATGGGCTGGTTGTCGTAGTTGCTAATCCATCCTCTCGTGTTGAATAGGGGGTCAGTTACTTCACTGAGTTGGTCGTAGATTTGTTGATTGAATATGTCTTGCCAACTATCTACTTGGGTTTCTGATAGTTCTCGGTTGGAGGTGGTTGTGGTTTGGGTTTCTGGTACTATGTATGCTACTAAACGTTTATCTCCTGGGTTGTCTTCTCTTGCTACTACTACCGTTTCTTTAACGATGGGATATGAATTGAGAACTACTTCTATTTCTCCGGTTTCGATACGATATCCCCGGATTTTTACTTGATGGTCTATGCGACCTATAAATTCTATGTTGCCATCCCCTAAGTACCGAGCCAAATCCCCCGTCTTATATAATTTTGAGTCTTCAAAAGGGCTAGGAATAAATTTTTCGGCTGTGAGTTCGGGGCGGTTGTGGTAGCCTGTTGCTAAACCATCTCCTCCAATATGAAGTTCTCCAGGCACTCCTATGGGCACTGGTTGTAAATTTGAGTCCAGGATGTATACCTGGGTGTTGGATATTGGCTTGCCTATGGGTACTGATTTTTCTAGATTACTATCAGCTTTGACTGGGAAACAGCAGGTGAATGTGGTGTTTTCTGTTGGCCCGTAACCGTTGATTAGTTGACATCCTGGGAGTTTTTCTACTACTTTATGCACATGGGTTACTGATAATACGTCTCCTCCTGCTAATAGTTGCTTTAATGATTTTAAGTTTTCTAGTTGCTCTTCTACCATCAGTTGGAATAATCCTGCTGTCAGCCATAGGGTCGTGACTTGGTTTTCCCTAATTGCTGCTCCTATTTCTGCTAGGGAGGGTTGATGGGGTGGCATTACTGCTAGGGTTCCTCCGTTAAGCAGACTGCCCCAAATTTCAAGTGTAGCTGCATCAAAGGATATGGGTGCTAATTGTAGGAATATGTCTTCTTCTGTGAGCTTAATATAGTTGGTATTTTTTACCAGTCGCACTACTCCTTGATGTCTGATGTTCACTCCCTTGGGTAGACCTGTTGAACCGGAGGTATACATCATGTATGCCTGATGCTCTGATGTTATTGATACTGTTAGGTTTTCTGAACTTGCTGTATTTGGTAGGTCTGGCTCCAAACATATTACTTGAGCTGCCGTTTGAGGTAGATAATGTTGCCATTGTTCTTGACTCAAGATGATGGATAGTTGTGCATCTTCTACCATGTACTTGAGACGGGAAATTGGATAATTCGGGTCTAATGGCACATAAGCTCCTCCGGCTTTGAGTATGGCTAATAAACCTACTACCATCTCGACTGAACGCTCTACACATATTCCCACTAGGGTTTCTGGAACTACTCCCAATTTTTGCAAATAATGGGCGAGTTGATTAGCTTTGCTATTTAATTGGGAATAGGTCAGCTTTTGCTCCTCAAATACTACTGCTACTGCATCTGGTGTTTTTTCGACCTGCTCTTCAAATAACTGATGGATACATTTGTCATTTGGGTAATCTGTTTTGGTGTTGTTCCACTCCACCAGTATCTGGTCTAGCTCTGGCTCTGTCATTAATGGCAACTGGCTAATAGGTCGCTCTGGATTCTCTACTGCTGCTAATAGTAAGTTTTTATAATGTGACAAAATCCTGCTAATAGTTTCGGCCTCAAACAAGTCTCTGTTATAGGCACAGAATCCTTTGATTTCTTCTCCTACTGGCCACAGATGGAATTCTAAGTCCATCCGCACTGTCATTTCGGCTCCAGTTCCTTCATACCAACCTACTTCTAAGTTAGGCAGGTTGAAGGATGGTTTTAAGATTTCCGACTGCTGCACCGCAAACATCACCTGAAATAAGGGGTTTTGCGATAGTGCCCGTTCTGGCTGCAACTCTTCCACCAATTTCTCAAAGGGTATGTCTTGGTGACCATAAGCTTCTAAAGCTGTTTGTTTAACTCGGTTTAATACTTCTGTGAAACTTGGGAACCCTCCCAGGTCTGTGTACATGACTAGGGAGTTGACAAAGAAACCTATCAACCCTTCTATTTCACTGCGGTTGCGGTTAGCTATCGGTGTTCCTACTGCTATACTTTCTTGACCACTGTAACGAGACAGCAATACTTTGAATACTGCTAACAGGGTCATAAATAGGGTGGTTCCCTGCTTTTGGGTGAGTTGTTTAACTTTTGATGTTACTGCTGCTGGTATGTTTATGGGTATACCTGCTCCATTAAAAGTTTCTACTGCGGGTCGGGGATGGTCTGTGGGTAGCTGTAGTTGAGGTAAATCTTGGAGCTTTTGCTTCCAGTAACTTAGTTGGGTTTCGAGGGTTTTACCTTGTAAGTAGTTCCTTTGCCAAACTGCAAAGTCGGCATATTGTATGGGTAGCTCTGGTAATGGGGATGGTTTCTCGAACAGTGTGGCAGTGTAAATAGCCGAAAGTTCTTTAGGTAATACTGTCAGTGACCAGCCATCGGAAGCGATGTGATGTAATGTAATTTGCAGGATGTGTTCTGTTGTTCCTAGTTGAAACAGCCCTGCCCGTATGGGGGGGTCTACTTCTAGATTGAATGAAAGTTCATTTTCTTGTTGGAGTAGTTGTTGGAGTTTGGTGGTAGCTTCTGATGGTGTTAACCCACTTAGGTCTTTTTTGGGTAGTTCTAATTCAAAGGGGGGTTGAATTATTTGTACTGGTGTGCCGTTGATTTCACTGAAGGTGGTTCTGAGGGTTTCATGGCGAGCGATGATTTGGTTGAGACTTTTTTGTAGGGCTACATAATCTAGTTTTCCTACTAGATGTAGAGTTAATGGCATATTGTAGGCGTTGCTACTCAAGGCCATTTTTTCTATAAACCATAGCCTTTGTTGTGCATAGGATAACGGGATTACCTGCTCCCTAGAAATTGATTGAATGGAACTAGCTACAGATTTCTTAGTTATTTGTACTTCTCGAAGAAACTCTAAAATTTCTGTCTTGCGCTCCACTAGATTCCGTTTTAGCTCTGCTGTCATTACTCCCTTGGGAGCATAACATTCCAGTTGCTCTTCCTCTATCCAAAGTTTAACACCCAGATTTTGCAGGTAAGAAATAAAATTAACTGTTTTCATAACACAAATCTCTCATATTCTTCTGTTTCTGAAATTAACGTAGTCTTATCTTGGGGTAGCTGACGCAGCACTTCAATATTTTTAGCTATGCCAGCAATAGTTGGTGACTCAAATAAACCCTGTAAAGTCAGTTCATTCCCAAAAGCCTGTTGCACCCGAGAAACAACCTGAGTTGCCATCAAAGAATGACCACCTAAATCAAAGAAGTTATCATGTATTCCCACCTTTTCTATTCCCAACACTTCTGCCCAAATCTCTGCTAATGCCTTCTGTGTCTGTGTCTGTGGAGCTACATACTCCGTTGACACACTACTAGCCATATCCGTTACAGGCAAAGCTTTACGGTCTACTTTGCCATTGGGAGTCAGAGGCAGTTGCGACAACACCATCAACCCCGATGGCACCATATACTCTGGCAACCGCGACTGTAGATACTCTCTCAACTCTGGTATCAGTTCCTTTCTGAACTGGGAACTCAAGGGATTATTCCCATAATTATGCCAATTACTTGCTACCACCGATTTTTGAGTTAGTGGTGTTAACACTATCCCTTCTTTGGCTAACTCACTGCGCACAAATACCCCATCCATCAATTCCGGACCTCCCTGAGCAGACCAACACAACTCTAGAGAATACCCATTATCCGAACTCAGTTGATGTAGCCTCTCTGGGTCGATGCCATTGACTCGCTTCTCCTGTAAAAACTGCCTCAACTGCTGTACATTCTGTTTTGATTCTGGCTGTGATAGCCACTCTACCAACTCTACATCATTAGCTACTCTGCCATTGACTAAACCACTAAAGCAAATTGATTCTGGCCCAATGTCTCGCAGATAAGTTTCTATCTGTTGAACACTCAGAGCCCCTCCACTTTCTACAGTCGGTGTTATTACTGTTCCTGGTTGTGCCTCTATATGCAACAGTACGCTATAGCGATATTTATTCAGTTCATTGTGTTCTGTTCCCCTCTGTAAACGGATTTGTACATGAGTTATTTCTGGATGTTTTTCTTGGAGAGCTACAAACAACTCTGGTGAGACTAACAACTCTCTCTCCTGCTCCATTTTTATATCTATCTTTTCTTTGAGTTGTTGTCGTGACAGTGAGGGAGTTGCTTGATAGAGTTGCACTGAACTGTGAAAGGCTTTCATTAATGGTAAACACCGGACATCTCCCAGGAGAATGATTCCTCCTGGTTTGACTATCTGAATTGCCTCAGATATTGCTTGTAACAAATACTCTACATTCGGAAAATATTGAATTACCGAGTTGAGAATCACCACATCGAAGTTTTGAGCTGATAGGTCACCGATCTCATCTGCTCTTTTCTGTGCTAGATTGACCTGAGCATATTTCTCTGGTTCTTGGAGTATTTGTTGTTGGATATACTCTAGGGAAATCCTAGATATATCTATGCCATAATAGGCTTGTGTGTGGGGGGCGATTTGAAATAGTAGCAACCCGGTTCCACAACCTATTTCACATACTTTTTTCGGTTTATGTGCTAATACTTGAGCTACAATATCCCCTGCCCAGATTCGCATTTGCCTTTCTGGTAAGGATTGGTTGTCGTAACTGCTACTCCAACCTGAGATGTTGAATAATGGGTCGGTTACTTCACTCTTCTGTTCATCAATTTGTTGATTAAATAGGTTTTGCCAACTGTTGATTTGAGTGTTTGATAGTTCTGGGTTTGATGTGATATTGCTTTCAACTAATGGTACTATATATGCTACTAGACCTTGAGCACCTGAGTTATCTTCCTTGGCTACTACTACTGTTTGTTTGACACTGGGATGTTGAGTTAAGGTTGCTTCTATTTCTCCAGTTTATATCCGGTATCCTCGCACTTTGACTTGGTGGTCTATCCGCCCGATAAATTCTATATTCCCATCACCTAGATAACGGCCTAAATCACCCGTTTTATATAATAATTTTGACTTTTGACTTCCCTTAAGGAGGGGGGTAAGGGGGGGGTTGACTTTTGAGTTGTCAAAGGGGTTCGGGATAAATCTCTGATTTGTTAAATCCTCTCGGTTGAGATACCCACGAGCTAAACCAACACTACCTATATAAATTTCACCAGGTACTCCTATGGGTACTGGTTGTAAATTCTTGTCTAGGATGTAGATTTGAGTATTGCTGATCGGCCTACCTATGGGTGGTACAGAACACTCTGGTGAGCATTCGGCCATGGTGGCACATACTGTTGATTCTGTTGGTCCGTAGGCGTTCACAAATTGTCGCCCCACAGACCAGTAGGATATTAGCTCTGGTGGGCAAGCTTCTCCTGCTACTACTATGGTCTTTAAATCAGGTAATTCCTCTTTTGGCATCACTGCCAGAGCTGAGGGGGGTATGGTGATATGGGTGATTTTGTTCGACTGCAACCACTGACTTAAACCAGTTCCAGGCATTAAAGTATCTCGACTGCCTATGTACAAACTGGCTCCTGAACCTAAAGCCATGACTATTTCCGAGATGGAGGCATCGAAACTTAATGATGCGAACTGAACGACTCTGCTGTTGGAGTTGACTTGAAACCCTTGCATTTGAACTGTAGCCAGATTACATAGTCCCTTGTGTTCTACCAATACTCCTTTCGGTTTACCTGTGGAACCTGATGTATAAATTACATAAGCTAAATTTTGGGGACTGACTTCACTCTCTACTTTTTCTGGTGTTTCAGTTGCTATTTTTTCCCAATCTCTATCTAGAAAAACTACTTGGGCTTGATGTTGGGGGAGTTGAGCTAATAATTGTTCTTGAGTTAGTAACACTGACACTTGGGAGTCAGCGAACATATATTCTAGGCGTTCTTGGGGATAGGCCGGGTCTAATGGCACAT
>NZ_JAAHIH010000016.1 GCF_010671925.1 Moorena sp. SIOASIH
AATATATTTTTGTTTATTATTTTTTTTTTATTATTTCTTTTTTTTTTTTTTTTTTTTTTTTCTCTTCATCTAGCTGAGAAGCGTTGCTGACCGTGCAGCAGTTGTCCGCGGGGCAGCACAGGCCGTCGCCGTCGGCGTCGTTGGCGGAATCATCGGGGCAGACATCGCAGCTGTCTCCAACTCCGTCAGCGTCCCGGTCCATCTGATCCGGGTTTGCAACCGAGGGGCAATTGTCACAGGCAGGATCCACTCCGTCGTTGTCCGGGTCTACAGGATCATCACACGGATCACCGAGCCCGTCGCCGTCACAGTCGAACTGGTTCGCATTGCTGACCGAGGGGCAGTTATCTACACCGTTGTCGATCCCGTCGCCGTCGATGTCATCGTCCAAGGTATCGCGAACACCGTCTCCATCAAGGTCATCGACAAAGATGGCCCAGAACTCGAACTGATCGATTGAGCTACGAGCACTCAGTCGTGCAGGAAGGTGCAGATTGTTGACAATCTCGGAAACTATGGATGTCTGAACCCAGAGGTCACTGGTCGCGTCGAAGAACCAAAGGTCGAAGAACTCGCCAAGAGTCAGTTGCCACTCAATTCCCGCACTCGTTGGGATATGCAGGTCCGCCGGCACTGTCAAGAGGGTTCCAGCCGGTTGCAGGTCGACTGCCCCGACCAGCGTCTTTCCGGCCGGCGGCGGGCCAGGTAAGTGCAACGCCTCCTCAACTCCCTCGATCTCCACTACCAACCCAGCGGATAGCGCCGTGGGGGCGATCTCGATTTGCGCGCCGGTTGACAGGTCAGCGAACACGCAACCTGCGTCGGTGTCGCAGAAGCCAGGTTCGGGCGGAGCATTCTGGGTAACCTCGTACACTACGCCGCTATCGTCATCGAGGACGTCCTCATCACGGCTAGGAGCACCCACCAGGAAGTCGGTGAATCCGTCGCCGTTCAGGTCCTCTGAATCGCTCACCGCTGCTCCGGCGTTCTCCCCTGGTTCTGTCCCGATGAAGACAGCGCCCGCGATCGTTGCGCCGACTTCGGCAACATCGATTGCGTTGCGGCGCAGAGGAGTTGCGCTAGTACCTTCGATCAACAGGACCCGCCCAGCGTCAAGCGCCGGAGGAGTCCCCACGTCCGCAAAAGGTGCACCAAGGGTGATGTCATCAAAACCGTTTCCGGTCACATCGTTCACGCCGGACGCGGCAGTTCCCAAACGCTCTCCTGCGTTCTCACCCAGCCACCTAACCCCATCGAGTGCGTTGGGGTTCGCGCCATCGCTATCTCCAACATCGAGAGCGGTGAACTGGCCGAACGGGAGTTTGCCGGCAGTCTGCAACACGAGACCGGCTTCATCCCGGCCAGCCGCATCGTAGAACGGAGCTCCGATGAGAAGGTCTCTCTCGCCGTTTGGAATATTGTCACCCCCTCCAGCGACGGAGTAACCGAGTTCGCCGTCGGGTAGGTCGCCAATAATGGTGACTCCGTCGATTGGACCGCCGATGTTGCATACATCGATCGTGCCGGTGTCGATGTCTCCAGCTTCGGCGAAATGGGCTGCGCCGGCGTTCGATTTGGGACCTTCGCCTGTGTCCGGTGCATCTGTTCCCGGAGCACCGATACCTACATCACCATCGCCGGACCCGGTCACGTCTCCCGGGAACTCCACGTCAAACCCAACACGGTCGGCCAGATTGTCGCCGTGGAACTGCACGCCGGCGACCTCGTCAACAGGATCGCATGCGCTAGGCAGGTGCGTGCACGCTACGTTGGCTAGGGCCACCACTCCGGTCGAGTTGTTTGGATCGCCGAACACCAGGTACGCAACGCCGGCACCTGTCCTTCCGTCGGGGGATGCGCCTGGAGCTCCGATCAGAATGTCTACATGGCCATCATCGTTGGTGAGTCCGCCGCCTGCGACCGCGAACCCGGTTTGATCGCCGTTCGCAGCACCACCGAAGACCATTCCGGGCAGCGTGCCGTTCTCGACATCCGCCAGATTGACTTCGTCGGCGATGGCTGGGTTCCCGATGTTGGGATAGTCGGCCGGATCGAACAGCACCAGATAAACCCTTCCCGGGCCGGTCGCGGTGACACCTGAGGATCGGTTTACTTGTTCGGCACA
>NZ_JAAHIH010000017.1 GCF_010671925.1 Moorena sp. SIOASIH
TTCGCGAAGTAATCTCGTTTGTCCTGCGGCTTGATGTGATGGTCCGCGAAGACCGAGAAGATGCAGTCGAACTTTCCCCCCGGGTCGTACGTTCGGCTATCTTTCAAGAGGGCCCGTGTGGTTTTGTCCTTCACTGTGTTCAGCTTTGCTCGGAGCTTGTCGAAACAGACCACATCGAGTTCTACTGCGACGAATTCATCAATCGCGTTGTGGTCCACCATCGACATGGTGAACAAGCCGGTTCCCGCACCAAACTCGAGTACGCGCTTTCCGGGTCCGTTCCACTCGTTGTCGCAGACCTCGCGGATCTTCTCTCGCATCTCGACGTAGTGAACATGCTTCTCTTCATACTTGTCGTAGTCGTCGATCGAGATGTAGAGCGACATCTCCTGGGTTCCTTGAGAGAACCCGGATGGCGCGACCGAAAGGCTTCGCGCCAACTCCTCGGCGGTCGCTCCTGAATCGAAGCGTACCGACGCGTTCAATATCTCCTCGAATTTCGAGGCGTGACTCGCAACGTGTTGCGGGGTTGCGTCGAACTCGATTTGCCTCTCAAAGCGGGTATCTGCGTAGTAGCTCTTGTCGTACTGCGCCAGGACTTCGCCACCAGGCAGCTTGATTACCGAGAAGTCTTTGTTGTAGGCCGCAAACCTCTGGTGGAGCGTCTCTGCCAGCAGGACGTAAACCTCGTAGGAACTCCGAGAATGATGCCTGCAAAGCGTTTCGTAGAAACTGGGAACTTCTGACTCGTCCTTTAGTACAAAGATCCGCCGGCTGCCGGGCTGAGTTGTGTCGAGGATCTTGTCGCCCAGGGATTGGCTCCAGAAATACTCCTGCCGATTCACGAGTGCAATCGCGTCCACCACAGCCTGGTGTTGTTCGCTCTGCAATGCGAGTAGCACGTGCGGATAGCGATCTGCCGATACCCTGAAGACGCTCTCGTACTTCTCTAGATCTCGGAGCCGGTACGCGAAGCCTCTTGCTACCTCGAAAACCGTGGCTGCAAAAGCATCGTTCTCGTCAATGCTCTTGTTCTTCTGGACGTGGTTGCCGTGTCGGCCTATTTCGAGCAGCCACCCATGGATGTCGTGGACGTTTGAGGATGGTAGGAGGGCTCGAAGCTTCTCCCCTAGGTCGTCCCGAAGCTTGGAGATCGTGCTTCGGCTGTAGATGACGTGCGGGAATTGTTTGAGGTCGAAGGGGATGTCATCGGCGCTCTGGGTGATGTGGATTACTCGTTTTCCAGCGGCATGGGCGTAGCCGACTTCGTAAAACACATTCGGGTTGCGATTCGTCATGTCCGCAACGATGAGATCCGCACGCTCGATCTCGCTCAGAATCTTTGCGACAATGTTGCCTGTGAAGTGTTGTTCATCTACTCGTTCTGCTTGAGCGCCCGCACGTTCGGCCGCGGGTTTGATGCCGAGTTCATAGACATCTCGGAATTCCTCCGAGAATGGCATGAGAACGTAGACCTTTGGTGTTCTTGGGACTTTTTGCACTGTGAACCCCCGTCCGGCTAATCTCTGAGTTGGACGAAGTATAGATCACCCAATCGCGCGAGCTCGCCTTCGATAGCTTCCCGGCGGCTCACCGACCCAGCGTTTGAACACCCGGCTGAGCGCCGCCGCGGATTCGTAGCCGACCAGCTCCGCAATGTGCTCCAGGGTCTGTTCTCCCTCGGCAAGCAGCAGCCGGGCGCGCTGCATGCGCCACAGGGTCACGTACTGCATCGGCGGCAGGCCCATGACCTGTTTGAAGCGTTCCGCGAAGACCGTGCGGGAGAGACCGGCGGCCCGGGCCAGGGTTTCCAGCGACCAGTCGTTGGCCGGCTCCGCGTGAATCTGTCCCAGGCTCTCTCCGAGTTCGGGGTCGGCGAGGGCCGCGAGCAGGCCCTCTTCATGGTCGGCACGGGAGGCCCAGACGCGGAGCGCCTGGATGAACAGCACTTCAGAGAGTCGGCGCATCACCGCATGGTTGCCGGCGCCCTCTGCATCCGCCTCGTGGCTGATGAACCGGATCA
>NZ_JAAHIH010000018.1 GCF_010671925.1 Moorena sp. SIOASIH
CAAAAATATTACTTATTTGAATAAATAGAAATAGGAGATTTTAAATTATTTAGGGAGTTGTGAGTCCTTAAAATCTAACCTGGTATGCTAAGGTGAGAACGCTATCGCGGGTAAGTCCATCAGGGTTTACATCCCTATCTGTTATCTTCAATCCGTAGATTATCTTAACAGCGTTGCTCACATTGAATTGGTATCCCGCTCCCGCGAGTATTGATAAAGCTAAGCCCGTTGTTTTGTCCAGCTTTTCATACACTCCATTAACAAGAATTTGGTCTTGGGTAATTCTGTAAATGGGGAGCACCCCAAAATTGAAATTGTAATTTGCAAAGCGCCAATTTCGCTCAGCTCTAAACATCACGTCCGCTCCGCGCCTGAGGTCAGTGGCCAGGTCATAACTTCGTACATAATTTATATCAGGATACCAGTCCCAGTCATTGGGGTCAGGAGTAAACTGATTCATATTTTGATGTGATAGCGGTTGTTGATAGCCCACTGCGATTAGCCATTCCCTTGATATAACAGACCAACCCCAAGTCATGCGAGCGTTCACCTGATAACATGGGAGCTAGTTCACACCGTGCTAGGGCTTTATGGGGCCGTAGCATCTCCGTGGCAATTTGCCCTACGTCAAACTGATTTATTCATTTGTCGACACAGTTGATCTCGAAAGTCCCTATACCGTCATTTCTCAAACACCTCACATACTGGTAAGGCACCTTGGCCTGAAAAGTCAAGTCCTTACCTATAAGAAAATTGAAGTCTGCGGTGAAGGCATAAACAGTTGGAGTGAGAAGTGTTTCTCCTTTATACCAGCCAATTTCCATTGATCTCAATTTCACTGGAACTCCAAGGCTGAAACCCTGATCAGGTTTCATTGCACCCATAGTGCAGAATCCGGCATCTGAGCACCCCTGGGCTTGAACACCAATGCTAAGTACAGAAATAAGAGATACAGCTAGAAGATAGTTTAGGTTACGCATTCTTGGGTACATACTTTTGGCAAGGCAAAAGTAAATTTACTATAACCAGAATTTATTCGCGAGTCAAATAGGATTAGATTTTAGCATTCTGCACCACCCAGTTTCGAGCGTTTACAAAGGCTTCGATCCAAGGAGATACTTCATCATCTTTACGATCTTCAGGATAGTTAGCCCAGTTCCAGGGGAACATGGAACGTTCCAGGTGTGGCATCATGGCAAGATGTCTTCCGTTTTGGGAATGAATGAAGGCGGCGTCAAAATTAGAACCGTTAGGGTTGCCGGGGTATGCTGAGTAGCTATATTTTCCGGAAATCTTATATGATTGCTCCTCAAGGGGGAAGTTGAATTTGCCCTCGCCATGGGCCATCCAGATGCCGAGTCTTGTCCCTGCCATCGACTGCAGCATCACCGAGTTGTTTTCAGGAATATCAACATTAAGAAAGGAGCATTCGAATTTTCCTGAGCTATTGTGGTGCATTTTGGGATGCTGCTCATGCTCAGGGTAAATGAGCCCCAACTCCATCATTAGCTGGCACCCATTACACACGCCCAGGCTCAGCGTGTCTTCCCGGGCATAGAAATTGT
>NZ_JAAHIH010000019.1 GCF_010671925.1 Moorena sp. SIOASIH
CTTCAAAAGCTCGGGTATGAAGTTGAAACAAAAAGTTGAGTCAATAAGAATAACTATATATTTGAAACCGCGATGATTCGTAAAGCACCCTTTTGCCAAGGCATTAAAGTCTAGGCCTATTTGATAAGTCTTTAAAAAAATCGGAAAGTAAGTTTTCGCTTTCTTGACCATGTAAGTTTAGCTGGAAATTTTTAAGTCATAAATCTTCAACCTTATGGTAGATATAAAGAAACCTTGGCAATTTGAGCACTCGGTGGACTGCAAGGCGGCTAAATCCTTTGTTTGGCAGTATTGGACCGATGTGTCCAATTGGGAACGGCTTGAGGGAGAAGCGGTAGAATGGATCAGGATTGAAGGGCCTTTTGCCGAAGGGACTTCGGGCGCTACAAAAATACCTGGGCAGGAACCACATTATTGGAGGATATCACAACTTCAAGCAGAATTTTCTGCCACCATAGAAATACAACTAGATGGTGCCTTGTTTTTGAACAAAATGACCATGAAATCTATTTCTTTGGATGCTACCAGGATCACACAATGCCTGAGTTTGGTCGGCGAGAAAGCATCTAATTATGCCGAAGGCATGAAAACGTTTGAGACAAGTGCTCCGCAGGGTTTGGTTAAGCTTGCGAACGCTATTGAGACAACATTCGGTTCTGTCTAGAAAATCAACACTTGTCATACTTCTACTTCTTGAATTCAAGGGTACCTATTTCGTTTTTTAGGATCAGTATGTTTTCCCTTAGCTCATAATTCGATGTCTTCGAGAAAAAATTAAAATAGTCTGTTTCAAGTTTCGAATTTTCCGGGCACAACATACGAGTAGCACCAATAGGGAGAACACTAATTTCATTGCCATTTATGGAATAGGTAGAAAAATAATTATTACAAACGGCTTTCCCGTTCAGTTTTCCGTCCTCAAAATTCAATCTAATTTCGTGTCCAAAGAGTTCTTGATCCGAAAAGCGAACAAGTAGCCATGAAGTATTGTCCAATGCAGCTGTTTCTAAAGTTTTTTTATTCTTTTTTACTTCACATGCAGCAAATGAAATTACTGTTAGAATGATTAGAATAAAGGGTTTTAAAAGTTTCTTCATTTTCTTCTTTTAATCAAAGGTATACACCAAACCATTGGTCCACTCATATTGCGTCTTGGGGATTCCGGTTGGTGGAAATGCATCAAATAATAGGGTAAAAGAAGATACAAACCCTAAATTCTTGTAGATCTTAAAGGCTACACGGGATTCGTTTGATATCCTATAGTCAGCAAACTCCGAGAATTTTGGCTGGTAATATGTCGTGCTTACGACTGAGATTTGGTCTGTTGGATAGAGGCTAAAGGAGAAATAGGCACTGCCTCTTAAATCTCGGTTGATATTAGTTCCGAAGGTCTCTTCAGACTTCTCATATTCGAGCATAACTAAGGAACCCAGGTAGAACTTGTATTTTTCTGAGGAACTCAATTTAAATCTGGGGCCAGTCCCGGCTAAGCCCCGAAAATCGATATTTGAGATCTCATCATATTGCCCCTGAGATCGGAAGAGCG
>NZ_JAAHIH010000020.1 GCF_010671925.1 Moorena sp. SIOASIH
CGGGTGTACATCACGCACTAGAGCGAGTCTGTTGCGACAGTGTTATGTACGGTGGGAACAATAAGCATCATTTGCTTAATCGACACAGGAAGTGGCGCAGGCGGTGAACCTGGAGTTCAGACGTGTGTTTTTTTTTTTCCCGTTATCGATGCGTACGGCGGCTGCATCGCCGATCGGCACGACGGCGGTTCCAAAATACTGCCAGGTATCCTCGGCGACAGCGATCACTTCGACATCGGCGTCGACCGGTGGTGCGGCACCTGGATCGAGACATTCGGCAGCCGCGGTTTCTCGGCGAGGATTTTTTCAATGCTCTCGGGTTGCGTAACCTGTATGCGCGCGCGCAATTCGGGCGGAAGCCGTCTGAGCAACGCGGTCAGCGCGTACTGTTCGCCGAGTTCGTGCAGCGGCGTATCCTGGAATGCGGCTTCGTCGACGACGAACGAGGTGTGCAGGCCCGACCGGGCAAAGTTTTCGAATTCTGCGGCGCTGTCGTCGAGATCTCTGGCGTAGCGCCAATGGCGCAGATTCCAAGAATAAAGGCCAATACAATATGCACCGGTCTTGCGGTACTCAATGGCGTCGCTCCAGTCGAGCGGTGGCGCGGCGGCGATACCGTAGTCGGTCCATGCCTGGTCAGCGACGAATTCGACACGCTCCGCGAGGCGCGGGAGCGTATTCAGTCGCGGCACGATATTGGCCTGATCACAGACCACGGTGATGCCGCCGGCAAGCGCTCCTTTGGTAGCACACTCGACGGTTTCCTTGGGTGCCGCGATCCAGTCGCGCAATCCGCACAACAGATCGGTCGCGGCAGGCAATACGATCTGATTCGGGCCGAGATCGATGGAATCGGCGGCGTCTCGCCGATCGTCGGGTTTGACGGATTGGATGACGCCGTCTTCGATGTGAATGATTGCGGGCCGGACCTCGCCATCGATATAGGCGGGTCCGTTAATGTTTAGGCTCACGATGTTTCTCCTCCGGGTCACGGAATTTCGGATGCGGGGTTATTGCAGCAATAGCGTGCGGAGGGGCGCTCAGGAAAAGCCGGTTCTCCAGGCAAGAAACGCGCGGTTGTACATCGGTGACAAGTGCTCAACAAAGGAATTCTTGGAGCTCAGCAGACCGCAAATTGCGTATGCCTGTCAAGCATGAATACATCACGAGTCAATGCTTGATGAGCATGGGCTGGTGTCCAATACTCAGCAACTCCAGGTTTGGTCTAACGCTATAATCAGGCACTGCGGCAACCTATTCGACCTAAAGACAACGACAAGAACACGGCGAATCACTTTATGCCATCAGGAAAGTCTCGGTCCTTCGGCCCCCGCATCGATTACCCGTTCCAGGACTTCGTAGAGATACTCGGGATCGCTGCGCCCTGCATCCTCCGGGGAAAATTCCACATCATCCACAAAAGACTTCGCATAAGCCACCATTTCTGGAGCAA
>NZ_JAAHIH010000021.1 GCF_010671925.1 Moorena sp. SIOASIH
ACCGAAATCGCAGCGGCGTATGATCACCGTGGCGCGGCCTTCGCGTTCAGCGGCGACCACGAACGGGCGATCGAAGACTACACGCAGGCAATCGAACTCTCCGATGAACCCAGGGCCTCGACCTATCGCAACCGAGGCACTGCTTACGGGCAGCTAGGTCAGTTCGGTCGCGCACTTCAGGATTTCGACCAGGCGCTGGCGATTGATCCGGGCAATGCCGACGCTTACGCCGATCGCGGACTCGCCAATTTCTTCCTGGAGGATTACGCGCAAGCAATGGCTGATTTGAACGCTGCGATAGAGGCGGATCTTGGGAACTTCAGAGCGTTCTACAATCGGGGTCGGGTCCATTGCGTCCTTGGCGACCAGCAGCGGGCGGCGGCCGACTGGCTGAGATCGTACGAGTTGAGAACGCAAGCAAGCCTTGAATCGCAGCAACGCTTTCTCGGTCAGCGGGGCTACTATTCCGGTCCTGTCGATGGGGTTATAAACGCCGAACTTCGCGAGGCCGTTCAACTGAGGGCTCAAACCGAATGCCCCGGCTGACTGGCAGCCCAACGCCCAACTGCCGTCCCGCCAACCGGCGCGCCGCCGGTCCAATCCGATGACCCCAATCCACTGAGATTGACACTACTCCTTGTAGGGTCATAATCGCCGCAATAGCAACCGGCACCACAAGCAACGCGCGTGCCGGGTTGTCCGCCTCCCCTTATGGCGGGATCATGAAACAGGGAGTACCCAAATGAAAAATCTACTTGGCGCGTCGGCGATTGCGATCGCCGCCAGCACATCCCTTGCCGCGACCGCGGGCGCCCAAACGCTGATCTTTTGTTCCGAAGGCAGCCCGGAGAATTTCAGCCCGGCCCTATCGACCGCCGGCACGACCTTCACCGCCAGTTCAACGCCGATCTATAACCGGCTGGCCCAGTTCGATCGCGGCACCACGCAGGTCATCCCCGGCCTGGCGGAAAGTTGGGAGGTTTCGGACGACGGCCTGTCTTACA
>NZ_JAAHIH010000022.1 GCF_010671925.1 Moorena sp. SIOASIH
TTCCTTTCTGTGCCTGTTAAACTACGCCATCTCTTTTTTATTTTTTCTTTTATTTTTTTTCTTTTATTTTTTTTTCTTTTTTTTTTAGGCCACGACTCGATGGTTTACGCGGCATCGTGCATCGCGTTCCTGTCGTTCATCGTCTGGGCGCACCACATGTTCACCGTTGGTATGCCGTTCACGGGCCAGCTGTTCTTCATGTTCGCGACGATGCTGATCGCGGTGCCAACCGGTGTGAAGATCTTCAACTGGATCGCAACCATGTGGCGCGGCGCAATGACCTTCGAGACGCCGATGCTTTTCTCGCTGGGCTTCGTATTCCTGTTCACGATTGGTGGCTTCTCGGGCCTGATGCTCGCGATCGCACCGGCTGACGTGCAATACCACGACACCTACTTCGTGGTGGCGCACTTCCACTACGTGCTAGTACCGGGCTCGATCTTCGCGATCATGGCCGGCGCTTATTACTGGCTGCCGAAGTGGACCGGACACATGTACAACGAGAAGGTCGGCAAACTGCATTTCTGGATGTCGACAATCTTCGTCAACATCACTTTCTTCCCGATGCACTTCTTAGGGCTGGCCGGCATGCCGCGCCGAATCCCGGACTACTCAACCCAGTTCGCTGACTTCAACCTGTGGGCCAGCATCGGTGCCATCGGTTTCGGTCTCTCGCAGCTAATCTTCGTTTACGTACTGCTAACGTCGAAGAAAGGCGAGAAAGCAACGGATCGCGTCTGGGAAGGCGCGCACGGTCTCGAGTGGACCGTCCCGTCGCCGGCACCGTGGCATACGTTCACCACGCCGCCGAAAAAGCGCATCGCCGACGAGTCGTTTGACTAGGTACTACTGAGTCGATGGAAGACCTGGATCGCAAGAAGAGCATTCGCCGCACGACTATTGTCGTGGCGGTAATCGCGCTTGCGTTTTATTTGGGATTCATTGCGATGGGAGTGTTACGTGCGTAGCTCGGATCGCTCACTCGTCGCGCAATTGCTCATTGA
>NZ_JAAHIH010000023.1 GCF_010671925.1 Moorena sp. SIOASIH
TGTGCTCTTCCGATCTGCCTAACTCAGCAGGACTTGGAAAATATAGAGGCGGGTTAGGGCAGAAGTTTAGCTTTAAGAATGTGGGTGAACATCCCTTGAATATATCAGTAGTCAGCGAAAAAACTCAGACCGTAGCAAAAGGCCTTTTAGGCGGCGAAGATGGTCAAATGGGTGCTATTGAAATTATTCCGGAACGGGATTTCCCGCCGAAAGGACTGGATAAAATTTACCCGGGAGAAGAACTTATCTTTACCTTACCCGGCGGCGCCGGGTACGGAGATGTGGCCGACAGGTCTCAACAACTTATTGAACAGGATAGACAATTAGGATATATCGATTAAAAGCGTAAAAAATGTCAGCAAAGAATTTAACACCAGTTTGGAATAAGATAGCGAAGCATGCCATGCTTCCGGAAACCACACATGATGAACGGGCTAGATATAACTTTCTATCGAATCTGAACAAACATCTAGCTCATGTAGCTCAAGGCACTAAGACGGCCTATGACACCCGCGTTGCACCCAAATTTGAAAAAGAACACGGGCGAGAAATCAGAAATAGAGAGGAATTGAAGGGCGCAATTGAAAAAGACCCTCATTATCAAATCTGGTCCTCTTTAAGGCGAAGCACCATGGAAATGCGGCAACAAGCAGGTCGTTCCCTGGTCTTGCGGCAGGCGGAAGCTCTTAGAGATAAGGCGGAGGAATTGAATAAGGGAAAGTCGACCTTGGTTTTGAACCCAGAGGTGAAGGTGCCGGAATATTTGTTAGCCGTAGACAATCACCTAATGCCAGGTAGTTATCATACCGAACTCATTGAAGGAGATGTTACGGCAGCAGCAAATTACGACTCCGAAATCTTCGTAACTACTGCAGGTCTTATAGGCCGCTTTAGCGACGGAGGAGGCAAAGCCATTACCAGTTGGGTTCGTAAAAATCATCCGGAATTCAAGCCAAAGCGCATCCTTGATATCGGCTGTGGAATGGGGCACAATGTACTCCCTATTGCAAAAGCCTTTCCTGATGCCGAAATAATTGCTATTA
>NZ_JAAHIH010000024.1 GCF_010671925.1 Moorena sp. SIOASIH
AACCAACAGGTGAGGTTTACATTTCGGGAGAGTGTCGAGCCAGTTTATCGAGAAACAACCCCACCATGCCTTGGGCCTCAGTCCAACGATATGACTCGTTGCCATTGGCAGAAAAACTCCTTCCAATGATCGTTAAGCCGTCGGGTGATATATCACTCGCTCCGCTACTGTAGCTACCCCCTGGCAGATCACCCAGGGCAACCATACCTTCGGCTTCGGTCCAGCGAAATGCCTCCTGCCCATTTGCTGAGTATCCTCGACCAATAACAACTGATCCATCGAACGAGGTCGCAAAAGCCCTGCTACGGAAATCACCACCTTCAAAATCGCCGAGCCCAACTATCCCACTGCCAGCCGTCCATCGAAACGCCTCGAAACCGGAGGCTGAGTAACTCCTGCCTCCAACGGTCGAACCGTCCCCGGATATTCCAGAGACGTAACTGCCGAAATCCCCACCAGGAAGTTCTCCCAATCCTCGAATCCGCGCGACCGCAGAAAAAGAAAACGAAGAAGTTAAAAATAGAGTTGAACAAATAACTGCGATGACACGTCCGGAAGTAAACATGATGAGTTCTTTACTGCGTGGAAAAAGAGCTAAAAACGTACGCCTTTTCTCCCTCTCATCAGCCAGTCATTATATGCAAAAAATCGCCTTTACACACTCCTTATTGTTTTGTGTGATTGATCTATCAACATATTATTAATGGGGTGAACACAAACTACCTATCTTCACACAAGAATGGTGAAAATAAATTAGATTTATCACCCCTTCTCCCGCCGCCTTCGCTTCAACTCCGCATCAATAAACCCCTGCAGGTCCCCGTCCATCACCTTCTGCGGGTTGGGTTGTTCGTAATTGGTGCGGTGGTCTTTGACGCGGTTGTCGTAGAAGACGTACGAACGGATCTGCGTGCCCCAGCCCATCTCGACCTTGCCGCCGGTCGCGCTGTCGAGTTCCGCCGCCCGCTTCTCTTCCTCGATCAGTTCGAGTCGGCCCTTCAGGAAAAAAAAAAAAAAAAAAAAATAAAAAACGATCAGCAAAAAAAAATCAATAAAA